>CAZHCO010000087.1:0-25266 GCA_964530965.1 uncultured Aestuariivirga sp.
GAGCTCGTACATCATGCCCATGCCGGCCTGCGCCGTGAGATTCTTGGAACTCACCACCAGTGCGGCAATCGAAGCCATGATGCCGGCAATCACATAGACAAGAATCTTGTGATGCTCGACCTTGATGCCGGAGATGCGCGCAGCTTCCTCGTTGGAGCCTATGGCATAGCAGTGCTTGCCGTATTTTGTGTAGGTCAGGATGAGCTGGAACAGGATTGCCAATGACAGGAAGATGATGACCGGCATCAGTCCCTTGCCGATGGCGGCGAAGCTCTCGGTCGGAAAGGAAATGGGATTGCCCGTTGACCACCAGCGCGACAGGCCACGGGCTGCCACCATCATGCCGAGCGTGGCGATGAAGGGCGGTATGCGGGTGTAGGCAATCAACGATCCATTGATCAGGCCGGCAATGAGCCCACAGCCAATGCCTACGAGTATCGGCACGATGACGGGAAGGTCGAGCCATCCCAGCTCCGGAAAAATCGCTTTCGGATTGGGGTTGCCGTTGACGATGGCAACTTGCGCGAAAGACATGGCGATCATGGCGGTGGCGCCGACTATGGAGCCGGAGGACAAGTCTATGCCGCCGGTAATGATCACCTGGGTGACGCCGATCGCGATGATGCCGACGATTGAGACCTGGAGAATGATGACCTCCAGCCGCTGCTGGTTGAAAAGGCCCGCAACATTTTCGCGGGTGTTGAACAGGAAGCTGTCGCCGATGATGAGGCGGCCCAGAATTTCAAAGACCGCGACGATGAGCAGCAGCGCCACAAACACGTTGAGTTCCGGCGGCCTCGCCCGTTTCGAGGCGTCATACTTCAGACCACCAACGCCATGGGTTGCTTGTGCCACCTTCATCCTCCACTGATGGGCGCGCCTGGCGCCCGTCTCCCAGCCCTTAACTCATGCTAGAGCAAGATACTGCATTTTGAATACCGATTTTTTGCCGACCGCCCCGCTATGAAAAGGAGCGGCGCCGATGCGCCGCTCCCAAATGCCGTGTTGTGTCGCGTCTCAGTTCTTCTTCAGATAGTCGCCGATGTTGGCAGGCGTCACCAGTTGGAAGGGGATATAGACCTTCTGGTCCACCGCCTCGCCCTTGGCCAGTTTGAGTGCTGCATCGAGAGCACCCGCACCTTGGCCGGCCGCATCCTGGAACACGGTCACATCAAGATCGCCCGACTGCATGGCGACCAGCGCATCCTGCGTTGCATCCACGCCGCCGACAATAACCGACTTCATGTCAACGTTGGCCGCTTTCATGGCCTGGATGGCGCCGATGGCACTTTCGTCATTGTTGGCGATCACGCCGTCAAAGGCCGTGCCTGTCGAAAGCCAGTTGGTCATCAGGTTCTGAGCCTCGTCACGGCGCCAGTTCGATGTCTGCTTGTCAATGATCTTGATGAAGCTGCATTCGGGCGTGGCGATCACGTCGTCAATGTCCTTCGTGCGCTGCACGGCGGCCTGGTTCGAGAGTTCGCCCATGATCACGTAAACCTTGGCTTCAGTTTTGCCCGCTTCCTTGAACAGGCGGCAGGCTTCCAGGGTTTCCAACGTACCCGAATCTTTCTCGTTGGAGGCCACGAATGCCTGATTGTCCGGCAGCGTGTCGACGTTGATTGGCTCGCGGTTCACGTAGACCAGCGGAACCTTGGCGGCGGCGGCGGCGTCAGACATCGCCTGGGTGGCGGATGTGTCAACCGGGTTCACGATGATCGCATCAACGCCCGAGGCGATGAAGTTCTTGATCTGGTCAAGCTGCTTGGCCACGTCGTTCTGTGCATCTTCAACCTGCAGGTTGACGCCTTCCATGCCCTTGGCCTGGGCGATCATGCCGTTGCGCAGCACGGTCAGGAAGTTGTCATCGAACAAGGCCATGGATACGCCGATGTTTGCAGCAAGTGCGGTGCCGGACATGAGCGCTGTCATGGCGGCCGCGAGAATAAATTTCTTCATTTTTTTAGCTCCTCCGTGAGGGTGTCCGGTGGCACCCTTTGATTGGCCGGAATGGCCCCAAGACGGGGCAAGGCGTAAAAAGTCACGGTCGGACAAAATGTGAAAAACATTCAAATCCTCCCTGGCCAGCTGTTCCTTATGGTTGGAGCATTCCGGCTTTCTGGAACCACGATGGAATATTTGGAACATCTTGGCCCTAATTTGGATAGGATATTCCATTGCTGGAGAGAGTCAAACACTCGTCATGGTGTCAAATGCGAACCTATCAAATTCTATCATTTCGCGGGATGTTTGGCCTGATAGGGGCTTTCAGATGTTTTCGCTGATAAATACATCTGCCGGAAGCTGAATCACCGTTCTGCCGTCATTGCGATCGGAGCCTGCCGCTTGGGCCATGGCTGAAACGGCGTGGGAAGCCAGTGCCGCAATTGGTGTTCCGAGAACCATGTCAATGATGCCGTCGATCAGGGCGCTGCGGGTAACCGGGATCAATTCGTTGCATACTGCGATGATGCGCCCACCGACATTCTCATCGCGGAGAGCCCGGATAAGGCCCTCCCTGCCGCCACCGGCCATATAGATGCCAACGAGATCCGCGTTGCTCGAGATCATGTCCTCCACTGCTTCATAGGCAATGCGCGGGTCATCAAGATTCACCAGAGGCTCAAGCAGTTGAAACTGAGGGGCGTTTTCACGCATGTAACTCCTGAAACTAATTTCGGCAGTTTCCTGACTGAGATAGCGATGGCTTCCCAAAAGTATGCCGATTTTTCCCGGCTGCTTTGCCAGCCTTGATATGGTCCAGGCGGCAGTGCGGCCAGCTTTACGCGTATCTACGGCTATATAGCCGGAGCGCGCCGGCGTCGTGAGATCGCTCAGCAAGGTGAACACCGGTTTGCCCTTGGCCACGATTTCTTCGACCGCCTCGCTCACCAGGGGATGATCAACGGCAACAACTGCCAGCGCATCTACACGGGCGCCAATTTCACGGATTTTTGCCGCGATAAAAGATGGCACGAGCTCATCCATGAATTCAACGACAGGTTTGCCGCGAATGAAGCTTGCTGACTTTGTCGCGTTCATGAGTTCATTTGCAAAGGCCTTGTAAAAATCATCGTTACGCTTCTGCAGAAGGAATCCCAAGGTGCAGGGCTTGACCTCGGTCATGCGCTGCTTGAGAAGGCCCGTGGCATGGTAGCCAATGGATTCGGCGGCGGCCACAACGCGCAAGGCGGTATTCTCGCGCACGGGCAGGCGCCGGTTCAGAACGCGGTCAACGGTGGCAACGCTCACGCCCGCTTCACGTGCCAGATCAGTAATTGTTGCCCGTTTGCCCATCGTGGTTTCCTTCAGAATTTCACTCCCTAGCACATGAAAGTTTTTGATGCAATTTGATAGAACATATCAAAATTCATTTGCTCCTTGGGAAATCCTCGACTAAGTGAACCGGCACGTTTCGGAGTAAGCCCTATGAATGTGACTGCCACACCGCGCGACTATGGCCTTTTGGGCCGGGACTCCAAAATCGCCGAGGAAATGGGACTGGCGTCCGCCCAGTGGTATCAATGCCCACTGCCACGCAAGCGGCTCAAAGAGCTGATGACGCGGAAAGATGCGTCCGCCATCCGCGACACCCTGATCTGGTTTGCGTCCTTCCTGGTCAGCGGCGGGCTCGCCTATTACTTCTGGCCCACCTGGGCGGCGCTTCCGTTCTTCATCATCTATGGCGTGCTCTACGGATCATCGACGGATTCGCGCTGGCATGAATGCGGCCACGGCACCGCGTTCAAGACCCGCTGGATGAACGATGCCATTTATCACATGGCCTGTTTCATGATCATGCGCGAACCCACGGTGTGGCGCTGGAGCCATACGCGCCATCATACGGATACCATCATCGTTGGCCGCGATCCGGAAATTGCCGTGATGCGTCCCGTGATGATCCTCAAGATCATCTCCATGTTTTTCGCCATTCCGCAAACCTGGGCTGCGATCAAGAGCATGCTGCGCCACGCAACGGGGCGGCTTGGTGACGAGGAAGCGACCTTCATTCCTGAAATGGAGCGGGGAAGGGTTTATCTCGTGGCCCGCGTTTGGATCGTGATCCATCTTGCCGTCATTGCCAGCGCAATTTATTCGGGATCAATCCTGCCGATGCTGTTCGTGGGTCCGCTGCCCACCATGTATGGGGCCTGGGTCCATGTTATGACCGGTCTCACCCAGCATGGCGGGCTTGCCGAAGATGTACTCGACCACCGCTTGAACAGTCGCACGGTTTACATGAATCCCGTCATGCGCTTCATTTACTGGAACATGAACTACCACATCGAACATCACATGTTTCCCATGGTGCCCTATCACGCGCTTCCGGAACTCCACAAGGAACTGCAACCTTATTTGCCACGGCCAAACTCAGGCATTATTGATGCCTACCGTGAAATCATTCCGGCCCTGTGGCGCCAGCGCAAGGAACCGGACTGGTACATCAAGCCAAAATTGCCAGAGGGCGTCGCCCCTGTTACAGCTGCGATGGATTGAAGGAAAACTTATGAGCCAATGGATTGAAGTTTGTGCGACCGATTACATCGATGAAGAAGATGTCATGCGTTTTGACCACAAGGGGCAAACCTTTGCCATCTATCATTCACCCGATGACAAGTTCTATGCCACCGATGGACTCTGCACCCATGAAAAAGTGCATCTCGCCGACGGGCTGGTGATGGACAACATTATTGAATGCCCCAAGCACAATGGCCGATTTGACTATCGCAATGGTGCCGCAAAGGGAGCGCCGGTTTGCGTCAATCTCAAAACCTATCCGGTCAAGGTCGAAGCTGGAAAAGTCCTGATCGACACGGGCGCATAGAATGACCGAAGCCAGCATGGTGATTGTGGGCGGCGGCAAGGCGGGGGCGCGGGCTGCGGTCGCGTTCCGGGAGAACGCGTGGAAGGGTCCGGTTACTCTTATCAGCGACGAGGCGTTCGCCCCCTACGACCGGCCGCCCCTTTCCAAGGCCGCCATCATGGACGAGGCCGAATTGCAACCCACCTATTTGCTTGATGAGGGCATGATGGCCTCGCTTGAGGTCAATTTTTTGCGTGGTGCTGCGGCCACGGCCATAAACCGCGATGCAAAAACCGTGGCGCTCGCGGATGGCAAAAAGATTCCCTACGACCGCCTGCTTATTGCAACGGGAGCGGAACCCCGGAAGCTGTCACTCGCCGGTTCTGATCGCGCCCTTTTGCTGCGCGATATCGGCGATTCGGTAAGAATACGAAATGAATTTTCCGAGGGCAGAAACATTGCGATCATCGGCGGCGGATTTATCGGGCTGGAACTTGCGTCCAGCGCCGCCAAGCGCGGCTGTTGCGTCACGGTGATTGAGGCGCAGCCACGCATTCTCATGCGGGGTGTAACGGAAGAACTAGCGATGCGTATTGCGGCGCGCCATGCGGAGGCCGGTGTCACTATTCTAGCGGGCGCCAGCATTGCACACATCGGCCCTGACAAAATTGTTCTTTCAGATGGTCGTGAAATTGCTGCTGATATCATCATTGCCGGCATCGGGGCCGCGCCGCGCTTCAGGCTGGCCGAGCAGGCGGGGCTTGCCATCGAAAATGGCATCTCGTGCAACACTTATCTGCAGACATCGGATCCACATATTTTCGCGGTTGGCGATTGCTGTTCCTTTCCCCATCCCATTTTCGGTAATGAACGCTTGCGGCTTGAGGCCTGGCGAAATGCCAGCGACCAGGCCATTGTGGCGGTTGAAAACATGCTTGGCGGGCAGCGGCAGTATGAGGCTGTGCCCTGGTTCTGGACTGACCAATACGAACTCAACCTGCAAATTGCCGGACTGCCGCATCTTGGCGTTTCCGTCGTCAAGCGTGTGCCGAAGGAAAATGCGTTGATCCTTTGCCATGTCGGCGCCGAAGGCCGGCTCATGGGGGCGAGCGGGATCGGGCAGGGCAATTCAATTGCCCGCGACATTCGCCTTCTTGAAATGCTGATCGGCAAAAGAGCCTCTCCCGATGCGGCACAGCTTGCCGATCCGTCATTCCAGCTGAAATCCCTGCTTAAACCTTGAGGACGCCGCGATGACACGCAAGAGACCCACCGTTGCCGATGTCCGGGCCATGAAGGGCAAATACCAGTTCACGATGCTGCGGGTTGAAACCATGCAGGAGCTTGAAGCGGCAGAGCTTGCAGGCATCGACATGGTTTCGGTTCCTCCGGACCTGATGTGCGACCCGGAATTTCGCGATGCGGCACCGGGCCTCTTTGCCGTTCCCGGACTCAATTATTTTGATGTGGGCACCACAGATGATTTCACCCGCTGGTCCTTTCGCATGGTGAAGGCCAGTGCAGATGCGGTTTACTGCAGCGCCAGCCTGCAAACCGTGCGCCGCCTGGCCGACGAAGCCATTCCGGTCATCGGTCACGTGGGACTGGTTCCTTCAAAGCGCACATGGACCGGAGGCTTCAAGGCAGTTGGCAAGTCTGCCGAAGGCGCCATCCAGATTTTCAATGCGGTCAAAGCATATGAGGGTGCTGGCGCTTTTGGCGCAGAAATTGAAGTGGTGCCAAGTGAGGTTGCAACAGAAATTTCAAAGCGCACGACGCTGTTCATGATTTCCATGGGCGCGGGAAAAGGCTGCGATGCCCAGTATCTTTTCGCTGAGGATGTGCTCGGCAGCAACACAGGTCATTACCCCAGACATGCCAAGCGCTATCGCGATTTTGCCACAGAGTATGCCCGGTTGCAGAATGAACGCATTGCGGCCTTCACGGAGTTTGCGAGAGACGTGGAGACTGGTGCATATCCGGCGGCAAGTCACGAAGTTGGCATTTCCCCTGACGAGATGCAGGCGTTCAAAAAACTGCTTTCATCGGCAGGCACCTGATATTTAAAATTTGAATGAATTCCTCCACATTGCATTTACCCTCTGCGCGTGACGTAATTATTTTGAAAGACTGCACTGTCATGTTCGGGCAATAAGCCACGACGTCATGACAGGCAGTGCATATGAGTGAACGCGACAGCGATGCAATGGATCGGCGCGAGAAGGGATTCCTTGAAGAGATCCGCCGTTTGACGCGGCCTTCGATGCCCCACTCGGTGCAGAATTTTCTATGGGCCGCGGGCATCGCCGGACTTTTCCTGCCGGTTTCCATTCTTGTCCTTGTACAGGATCTCAGGCTCAAGGAAGCCTTGATCTACCTTGCAGCCGCGGCGCTGGTTCTCACCCTTGCCGCCCTGTTTGTTTCTGCAGCCCGACGGCGGACTACGGATCGCAGAATTACGGCTCTCACAACAACGATCGCCGCCCTGCAGCAGGCGCGGGCGCAGGCGGAAACGTCAAACCGTGCCAAGTCAAGATTCCTTGCAACGATGAGCCATGAAATCCGCACACCGATGAATGGCATCATCGGCATGATCGGATTGCTGCGCGAAACCGAATTGACGCCTGAGCAGGAAAGCTACGCGAAAGCAGCCGAAGCCTCCGGCAGAACGCTTATGTCCATCATTGACGAAATTCTCGACACTTCGAAAATCGAATCGGGCCGTCTTGATCTTGAGCGCAGCCCCTTTGATCTCGCAACTCTTGCCGAAGGTGTTACCGAACTGCTGGCGCCGCGCGCGCACGCAAAAGGAATTGAAATCTCATGCAGAGTGACCAACAATGTTCCAGCTGTCATCATTGGTGATGAACACCGGACACGGCAAATTCTTTTCAATATCTGCGGCAATGCAATCAAGTTCACCGAGCAGGGCGGGGTGTCGTTGTTCATTGACTATGGCGACAGGTCCAAATCACTGACTCTGGACATTTCCGACACCGGCATTGGAATGTCACCGGATGAGATGGACCATATCTTCGATGAATATGCGCAGGCCAAAAGCAACACGACGCGCCTGTTCGGCGGAACGGGTTTGGGGCTTTCAATCAGCAAGAAGCTGATCGAGGGTATGGGTGGAAGCATAACTGTTATAAGCCAGACAGGGCGCGGCTCAAAATTCTCCATCACTCTGCCGTGCGTAAAGCAACAAGACGTTGCACTTCAGGAAAAACCGCTCCTTGCCAGAACCTATGAGCTTGCAGCCGCTGCGGGGCCCATCCGCCAACATCTTGAGGCTGTCCTTGTGGAATTGGGAGCGTCGGTAAGAATACTTTCAAGTTCCCAGGAGGTGCAGGAGGCGCTGTCGGGCAAGCGGGGTGACAATCCGGCAGTCCTGATATGTGACTCGTCATATACGACCGAGCTTCGCAAGTGGGCCCAAGAGAACAAGAGGTCTGGCGATTCCAAGCAGATTTGGGTGATGATGCAGGCGGAGCAGCGGCGCGCCCTGCGGGAGTTTCTGGTACAGCCCTTTGCGGGCTATCTGTTGAAGCCATTTCGAAAGGTCACCGTTGCGCGGCAACTAACGTCCCGCGACGCCCAGACGATCAGCGGCGCGGTCAAGGAGCTCCGCCAATTTGTCAAGAATCCCAAGTCAGAAAAACAACTCAATGTTATTCTTGCCGAGGATAATCCAGTGAACGCGCTCCTGGCCAAAACCATGCTTGAGAAAGCAGGGCACAGGGTTCACCATGTCACATCGGGCTTGCAGGTTCTCTCGCTGCTGGATGGAACGAGCAAATTTGACTTGGCAATCATGGACGTTGAAATGCCGGAACTGGACGGCCTGGAGACAACCAGGCGGGTGCGATCCATGGAACAGGCGTCGGGGTCGATCACCCACCTGCCAATTCTTGCGCTCACCGCCAACGCCCGCCGGGAAAACTATCTTGAATGCATGGCGGCGGGCATGGATGGGCATCTCTCCAAGCCGTTTGACCGGCAGGACATGGAAGAAGCGATTGCCAAGATATTGAATCTCAAGTCCGCCGCCTGACCCTGTCACCAAACTTTCACATGGCCGCTGTTTATGGCAATTTGTCTTCATGACACAGGAGCTAGTCTTGGACCGCCTCTCACCCGCGCATGACACCTTGGGAATGCGCAACGACCTGTGTGTCCGCCTGGCGCGCACAAGAGACGAAATAGTAACGGCGCAAAAGTTGCGCTACAGCGTTTTTTATGAAGAACTGAGTGCCAAGCCAGATCCTGTTTCGGTCCAATCGCGCCGGGATGCGGACCGCTTTGATGCGTTCTGTGACCATTTGATTGTGGTTCGCAAGATGCCCAGGAACGGGCAAGGGCAGTACAATGTTGACGGTGGTGAAATGGTAGGCACCTATCGTCTGCTGCGCCAATCCGTTGCCGAACAAAATGGCGGGTTTTACACGCAGGGTGAATTCGATATCGCACCGCTGCTTGCAGCAAGATCCGAACTGAAGTTTCTGGAACTTGGAAGGTCTTGTGTCTTAAAACAATATAGGTCCAAGCCTGTTGTCGAGCTCCTTTGGCAGGGTATCTGGAACTATGTGAGACAACACGGACTGGACGTTATGCTGGGTTGTGCAAGCCTTGAGGGCATCGACCAGAAGGTTCACGCTTCGACATTGAATTTTCTTGCGCGAAATTGCACGGCTCCTCCGGAGTGGAAGGTCCGTGCCGTGCCCGAATGCTATACTGAAATGAAATCAGATGCCGGGACCATTGGCGATGCCAAAGCCGCGTTGAAGGCGTTGCCGCCCCTGATCAAGGGCTATCTGCGCTTGGGCTGCTACATCGGGGAAGGTGCGGTGATCGACCGGCAGTTCAACACAACCGATGTGCTCATTATTCTTCCGGTTTCACAAATCAACCCGCGTTACTTCACCCACTTCGGCCAGCCTGACGAGGCTGTTACCTATTGATATCGAAGGCGGCAATTGCCGCCAGATTCACGATATCAGTTGCGGTTGCCGACATGGAGGCAATTTGCACCGGTTTTGCAAGCCCTGTCAGCAAGGGTCCCACAACCGTTATTCCGCCAAGCTGCTGGAGCATCTTAGTTGAAATCGAGGCTGAATGGGCCGCTGGCATCACCAGAACATTGGCCGGTGCCGTCAACCTGCAAAATGGATAAAGCGCCATGGCATCGCGGGACAGGGCAACATCGGCTGCCATTTCACCATCATACTCGAAATCAACGTTGCGTTTGTCCAATACCGCAACGGCATTTCTCACATATTCGGCCCGTTCGCCACGGGGATAGCCAAAGGTAGAATAGGAGAGGAAAGCCACGCGAGGCTCATAACCAAAGCGCCGGGCAACGCCTGCTGCCTCCTGCGCGATATCGGCCAGTTCCTCGGCTGTCGGCAATTCATGAATTGAGGTATCGGCAATAAAGACCGTGCGCCCGCGAACGAGCGCCATCGAGACACCAATGGGGCGGTGGCCCGGGCGGTTGTCAATGGCGCGGCGGACGTTGTCGAGGGCCACGGAAAAGTTGCGGGTAAGACCGGTGACGAGCGCATCGGCATCGCCGAGTGCCACCATGCACGCGGCGAATACGTTGCGGTCCTGATTTACAAAACGCTGGCAGTCGCGAAACAGGAAGCCGTTGCGCTGCAAACGTTCGTATAAATAGTTGGCATAGTCGACATTTCTGTCGGTCACGCGCGCATTGAGAATCTGGACATCCTCATGCAGCTCCAGGCCACTTGCGATAAGGGTTTTTTCAACTTCTGTTTCACGGCCGATAAGAATGGCCGTTCCCAGTCCAGCTGTTGCATAACTGTTGGCGGCGCGTATCATCCGGTCTTCTTCGCCCTCGGCGAACACAACACGCTTCGGCTTTGATTTCACCTGGTCAAACACGGTCTGAAGGGTGCCAGCGATGGGATCAAGCCGGGCTGAGAGTTGCGCGGTGTATTCATCAATATCGGCAAGATGTTTGCGCGCCACGCCCGTATCCATGGCTGCCTTTGCCACGGCGACAGGAATTCTGGAGATAAGCCTGGGGTCAAAGGGAACCGGTATGAGATATTGCGGGCCAAATGAAAGACGCGAGCCGTGATAGGCGGCGGCCACTTCATCGGGAACATCTTCGCGGGCGAGACTTGCCAGGGCCTGGGCGGCGGCAATCTTCATTTCTTCATTGATGGTGCGCGCCCGCACATCTAGCGCGCCCCTGAAAATATAAGGAAAGCCCAAGACATTGTTGACCTGATTGGGATAGTCGGAGCGGCCCGTTGCCATGATGGCGTCGGACCTGACCTTGGCCACTTCTTCGGGAAGGATTTCCGGATCGGGGTTTGCCATGGCAAAGATGATTGGATTCTTTGCCATGCTCTTGACCATTTCCGGGGTCAAGGCGCCCGCAACGGAGAGGCCGAAGAAAACATCGGCGCCTTCCATTGCGTCAGCTAGGCTGCGGGCCTTGGTGACCGTTGCATGGGCTGACTTCCACTGATTCATGCCCTCAGTGCGGCCCTGGTAAACTACGCCTTTTGAATCTGCCAATAGGACATTGCCAGCCGGAACTCCCATGGATTTTATCAGTTCGATGCAGGCAATCGCCGCAGCACCCGCGCCGTTGCAGACAAGCTTGAAGTTCTTCATGTCGCGTTTGGTGATATGCAGGGCGTTGATCAGCGCTGCCGTGGCAATGATTGCCGTTCCATGCTGATCATCGTGAAAGACAGGGATGTCCATGAGCTCGCGCAGGCGCTGCTCGATCATGAAACATTCAGGCGCCTTGATGTCTTCCAGATTTATGCCTCCAAAGGAGGGCCCAAGATAACGCACGGCGGCGATAAATTCATCGACATCCTTGGTATCAACTTCGAGATCAATGGAATCGACGTCGGCAAAGCGCTTGAAGAGCACAGCCTTGCCCTCCATCACTGGTTTGGCTGCAAGGGCGCCCAGGTCGCCAAGGCCCAAAATGGCGGTGCCGTTGGTAATGACGGCGACGAGATTGCCCTTGGCCGTATAATCATAGGCGGCATCGGGATTTTCGGCGATAACGCGTACTGGCACCGCCACGCCTGGGCTGTAGGCCAACGACAAATCGCGCTGGGTTGCCATGGGTTTTGTCGGATTGATCTCAAGCTTGCCGGGCTTCCCGCGCCGATGAAATTCCAGGGCCTCTTCGTCAGTAATGGATGGCTTCCGGCTGGCCTTTTTATCGCTACTCATAAACATTCATTTCAAGAATTCCCCGCTGCGCGCCGAGACTAGAGGGAGTGCCAACAATCCTCAAGTCTCTTGTTTTCAGCAAATATAGAGGGTGACAGCCGTGCCCCAATATCTGTTATAAAACCGCCATGAATGACATGGCGACTGTAGCGGGAACGGAGGGTGTAGCGGAGCGTCCGACGCCCATGATGGCACAATACCTTGAAATCAAGGCGGCCCATCCCGGCTTCCTGCTGTTTTACCGCATGGGAGATTTCTACGAGTTGTTCTTTGATGATGCGGAAACGGCATCACGCGCGCTCGGAATTGCGCTCACCAAGCGCGGCAAGCACCTTGGTGCTGATATTCCGATGTGCGGGGTGCCAGTCCATGCCGCCGACCAGTATTTGCAGAAGCTCATCCGGCTTGAACACCGTGTTGCTGTCTGTGAGCAGATGGAAGACCCACAGGAGGCAAAAAAACGCGGCAGCAAATCGGTTGTCCGGCGAAATGTTGTCAGGCTGGTGACACCCGGCACCTTGACCGAAGATACGCTGCTTGAATCGCGGACTAACAATTATATTGCGGCACTCGCCGCCACCAGGGGCACACAGGAGATGGCCCTTTCCTGGGCTGATATTTCTTCCGGTGAATTTTCTGTCCTGCTGACCAATCACAAACAACTGGCCGCCGAGTTGGCAAGGCTCGAACCCCGTGAAATTATTTTTGGCGATAACCTGCTCAGCGACGGGATGACTGAGAGGATATTGCGGGATACCGGTACTTCGCTGAGCCCACTGCCCGCGCTGCGCTTTGACAGCACGGCTGCGGAAAAGCGCTTGAAGGAACATTTCGGTGTTCTGGCTTTTGACGGCTTCGGCACCTTCTCAAGAGCGGAGATCGCCAGCCTGGGCGGGCTCCTTGATTACATTCTGCTCACCCAGGTTGGAAAAATACCGCATCTCCGCAGTCCAAGAAAAGAAGACGAGCATGCGGGTCTGCAAATCGATGCGGCAACACGGGCAAACCTGGAACTCACCCGCAAGCTCTCGGGTGAAAGTGAAGGAAGCCTTCTTTCTGTCATCGACTTAACAGTCACGGCGGCAGGGGGCCGTCTGCTAGCAAGCCGGCTGGGGCAACCCCTCAATCAGGTTGCAGCAATCGAAGCGCGCCTTGATGAGGTCGGCCTCTTTGAAGCAATGCCCGAGCTCAAGGACAATCTGCGGCACAGACTTAAATCGATGCCGGACCTTGAACGCGCGCTCGGACGCCTGACACTTGCTCGCGGGGGCCCACGCGATCTTGCTGCCATTCGCGATGGATTAAAGTGTACTGGCGCAATTGGCGGCTTGCTGAATATCAATGATCCGCTGAACGAACTTCCGGCAAATCTTGCTGCAGCAAGACGCATCATCAAAAATCTTCCGCATCATCTGGTGCAACGTCTGGACGAGGGACTTTCCGACAGTCTGCCCATGTTGGCACGCGACGGCAATTTTGTCAGGCAGGGATACAGCGGGGAACTGGACAGCGCGCGTACCTTGCGAGACGATACACGTCAGGTCATTGCCGATTTGCAACTGCTCTATTCGGAAACTGCCGGCATCAAGAACCTGAAGATCCGCCACAACAATGTGATTGGCTACTTTATCGAAGTAACGACACAGAATGCTTCAGTATTGAGTGATGAAAAGTTCGCGGGCGAATTCATTCACCGTCAAACCATTGCGAATACCACCCGCTTTACAACCCTTGAGCTTTCCCAGCTCGAACAGCGCATTGCATCGTCGGCTGAACGGGCGCTTGCCATTGAACTTGAGGCGTTCACTGGTTTTATCGAAAATGTCACCCGTGAAAGGGAGACTATTTCGAATATTGCCGCGGCCCTTGCGGCCCTCGACGTTGCCTCATCCCTGTGCGAACTGGCCCAGCGCAACCGTTATGTGCGCCCTGTTGTTGACCAGTCACGGAGCTTCAAGATCGAGGGTGGCCGCCACCCCGTGGTGGAAAGCGTACTGCAAAAGGGCGGCGAAAGCGCTTTCATTGCCAATGATTGCGACCTTTCAGTCCGGAACCACCGGTTATGGCTGCTGACAGGCCCCAATATGGCCGGTAAATCAACGTTTTTACGGCAGAACGCGCTCATCGCGATTCTGGCCCAGATGGGTTCATATGTGCCAGCCAGAAGGGCCCATATTGGCGTTGTTGACCGCCTGTTCAGCCGCGTGGGAGCGGCCGACGATTTGGCGCGCGGACGTTCGACATTCATGGTCGAAATGGTGGAAACGGCGGCAATCCTCAACCAGGCAACCGAAAATTCGCTGGTCATTCTGGACGAGATCGGCCGCGGGACATCAACCTTTGATGGCCTGTCGATTGCCTGGGCCACGGTTGAGCATCTGCATGAAACCAACCGGTGCCGTGCACTTTTTGCCACGCACTACCATGAACTCACCACCCTCGCGGCAAGGCTTGATGGCCTTCATAACGCAACCGTGAAGGTGCGGGAATGGAAGGGCGAGGTGATATTCCTCCATGAAGTTGCAAGCGGGGTGGCAGACCGGTCCTACGGCATCCAAGTGGCAAAACTGGCGGGCTTGCCGCACGCCGTTACGGAGCGCGCAGCGAAAATCCTGTCGCAGCTGGAAAAAAGCGAGCAGGCCTTCAAACGCAAAACCCTCATTGACGATTTGCCGCTGTTTTCTTCTTTACACGCGTCGGCCAACAGTTCATCTCAGCTCAAAACAGATGAAATCCGGGATATGCTGACAACCATTCGGCCCGATGAACTCACGCCACGCGATGCGCTCGCTTTCCTTTATGCCCTCAAGGCGAAAGTAAATGACGCGCCATGAAGTCCAAATCCATTCAACATCCGGAGCGGTTGATTGACGCCGCAGTGCTGCGTGAAAACCTTAACGGACTCGTTGCAGGGCCAAGCCCCGAAGTATCAAAAATTCGCCCTGCAATTGTTGATGTGCTCAAGGTTGTCCTGAAGTCCGGAAGAACAGAGGCTGAAAGGCGGCTCCTCGAAGACGGCAACGGCACGCAATGCGCAAAAGGCCTTGCTTTTGTCCAGGATGAAATCATCCGCACGGTCTATGAATTTGCCAGGGAGAAAATATTTCCAAACACGATCACCAGCGAACTGCAGGAAGTTGCGATCATAGCAACCGGCGGTTATGGCCGCGGCACTTTGGCACCCGGATCGGATATTGATCTCCTGTTCCTGTTGCCGGGAAAGCAGGATGCAGCAAGCGGGCGATTCATTGAGTTCATTCTCTATACGCTCTGGGACATGCGCCTGAAGGTTGGCCACGCGACGCGCAGCACGGAAGAGTGCATTCGTCTGGCCAGGACTGACAATACTATTCTGACCTCCATTCTTGAGGCTAGGCTTATTTGCGGCAATGAACGGCTCAGCAAGAGCATGCAGTTTCATTTCCGCCGTGACATTGTGCAGGCGGGCGCGCGGAAATTTGTGGCCGACAAGCTGGCCGAACGCGACAGCCGGCTGGCCAAGGGCGGCGAAAGCCGTTATCTGGTTGAACCGGACTTGAAGGATGGCAAGGGAGGCCTGCGCGATCTTCACACACTGTTTTGGATCGCAAAATTTCTTTACAACACAAACTCACCTGAGGAGCTTGCCGACAAGGGTGCATTCAGCCATGAGGAGCTGGCGCGCTTTCAGAAATGCGAAGACTTTCTCTGGGCGGTCCGCTGCCATCTCCATTTCATCGCCGGACGCGGCGAGGACCGTCTGAGTTTTGACCGTCAGGCAGAGCTCGCGGCCCGCCTGGGCTACCAGTCCCATGCTGGGCTGAAAAATGTCGAAAGATTCATGAAGCATTATTTTCTCATTGCAAAGGAAGTGGGAGACCTCACACGCATTTTCTGCGCCAGCCTGGAAGCAAGGCAGGTGAAGGATGTCCCGGTCTTGAGCCGCGTCATGGGGCGGTTCCGGCCCAAGCCACCTGTTAAAGTCCCGGAAAACAAAAATTTTCGGATTGAAAGCGGCCGGCTTAATTTGGCTCATTCAAATGTTTTCCGCGACGATCCGGTAAACCTGCTACGCCTGTTTTCCGCTGCCAGCACTTACGGGGCCGAAATCCATCCTGATGCACTCAAGACAGTCCGGAAGTCACTTTCGCTGATTGATAAAGAACTTTGCAGCAATCCGGAGGCGAACGCTCTGTTTCTTGACATGCTGGTCAATAGCGACTCGTCGGAAACGCTCTTGCGCATGATGAATGAAGCGGGAGTGCTGGGCCGTTTCATTCCGGAATTCGGCAAAATCGTGGCGATGATGCAGTTCAACATGTATCACCACTACACGGTGGACGAGCACCTCATCCGCTCGGTTGGCGCCCTTGCGGCAATTGAGAAGGGGCGATTGTCAGGGGAACATCCACTTGCGGCGGAAATCTTTCCAACACTCAAGAGCCGACGCTCGCTTTATGTGGCAACCCTCCTGCACGATATCGCAAAGGGCCGCGAGGAAGACCACTCGAAAGCTGGCGAGCGCATTGCGCGCGCGCTCGGCCCTCGGTTTGGCCTCACCCCTGAGGAAACGGAAACGGCGGCCTGGCTTGTCCGCCATCATCTCCTGATGAGTGAAACGGCGCAAATGCGCGATCTCAACGACTTCAAGACCATTCTTGATTTCACTGAGATTATCCAAAGCCCCGAAAGGTTGAAGCTGTTGCTGATATTGACGGTTGTTGATATCCGCGCCGTCGGGCCCGGCGTGTGGAACGGCTGGAAAGGCCAACTCCTTCGCACGCTCTATGCGGAAGCGGAACCCGTGCTCACCGGAGGGCATACGGGAAGCTCCCGCGAGGTTCGGGTCATGGAAGCCCAGAAGGAATTCCTTTCGCACTTTCCGAATTGGTCGGACGGACAGGCAAAAACCGCTACGTCCCGGCACTATGATGCCTATTGGTTGAATGTTGATCTCAAAAAGCAAGTCGCCCACCAGGCGCTGATGGAAAAGTCCACTCCGCGAAACATCATCACCGAAGTTCATACCGACGCATTTACCGCCATCACGGAACTGACAATCTATGCGCCCGACCATCCGCGATTATTGGCGCTCATCACGGGGGCCTGTGCGGCGGCGAGTGCCAACATCATGGGGGCGCAGATATTCACCACCACTGACGGGATGGCGCTTGACACGATCCTCATCCAAAGGGAGTTCTCCACGGAAGATGACGAACGGCGCAGGGCCGAGCGGGTTACCGAAATCATCCGCATGGCCTTGCAGGGAAAATTGCGGTTGAAGGATGCGGTTGCCAGTGCGCCCCAACAACGACCGCGCCTCAAGGCCTTTTCGGTTGTGCCCCGGGTCATCATCGACAACCAGTCGTCCAACCGTTTCACAGTGATTGAAATCAACGGTCTTGATCGCATAGGCCTTCTTTACAACTTAACTGACGCGCTGTTTCACCTCAGCCTGAACATTGCTTCGGCGCACATCACCACCTTTGGCGAAAAGGCCATTGACGTATTCTATGTCACCGACCTCACCGGCGCGAAAATTGTCAATCCCGCACGGCATACCCAGATTGAACGGGAGTTATTGAAGGCCCTGGCCCCTCCACCGGAAAGACTTGCAAACACGGCATGAATCAGTTGAAGAAACTCTTGAACCTGGGTGTTGAGATATGTCGCTCCTGAAATCGGCAGCAACGGTGGGCGGGCTTACGCTGATAAGCCGACTGCTCGGATTTTTGCGCGACCAGCTTATCGCCTTTACGCTCGGAACAGGACTGATTGCCGAGGCTTTTTTTGTTGCCCAGAGATTTCCAAACATGTTTCGCGCCCTGTTTGCCGAAGGAGCATTCAATTCTGCCTTCGTGCCGCAGTTCGCCAGGCGCATTGAGGGCGAGGGGCACAATCCCGCCCATAAATTTGCAATCGAAGTATTCTCCGCCCTGCTGGCCTGGCTGCTGGTGTTCGTAGCCCTTGCGATGATTGCCATGCCATGGCTGATTTATCTCATAGCGCCGGGGTTTTCGCAGGACGCGCAGAAGCTGCAGCTGACCATTGAACTGACACGGATATGCTTTCCCTATCTGCTTTTCATGTCGCTCACGGCCCTGCAATCGGGAGTCCTTAACAGCCTTAACCGGTTTACGGCGGCAGCCGCCGCGCCAATTCTTCTCAACATATTCATGATCTCGTCAATCGCGATTGCATGGATTTTCGATACAGGTAACAGCGCTGCGACCGGATACATCCTTGCGACAGGTGTTTCCCTGGCGGGCGTTGCCCAATTCCTGCTTCTGGGAATTGCCTGCAAGCGCGCCGGGATGCCGCTGTTTCCGAAATGGCCCAAATTTTCGGCTGATGTCAAACACGTGCTTGCGCTTTCAATTCCCGGAATTATTTCGGGCGGAATCATGCAGATCAACCTGCTCATCGCTACTGTCATCGCCACAAGCATCGACCGTGCTGTAGCCTATCTCTACTATGCGGACCGGCTGTATCAGCTCCCGCTTGGCGTCATTGTCGTAGCAATAGGCGTTGTATTGCTGCCGGACCTGTCGCGCAAACTTCGTGCCGGAGATAATCAAGCAGCCCTGAACAGCCAAAACCGGGCGCTGGAGCTCTCACTATTTCTTACTATTCCAGCCGCGATTGCCCTGATGGCAATTCCGGTGCCGATCCTTCGTACGGTTCTTGAACATGGCGCTTTCACGGCTGCGGATACGCTTGCGGTGGCCCCCACGTTACTGGCCTTTTCCACGGGGCTTCCTGCCTTTGCCATGACCAAGGTGTTCCAGCCCGGATTTTTTGCCAGGGAGGATACCAAAACGCCGATGCAATTTGCGATCATTTCGGTCGCGATCAACATTGCAGCGAGCCTTCTGCTGTCGCGCTGGTATGGCCATGTGGGCATTGCCATGGCAACCTCCATCGCGGCGTGGGCCAATGCCATCCTTCTTGCCACCGCTTTGACGCGGCGCGGCCATTACAAGCTGGATGACCGCCTGAAGGCAAGACTGCCCCGCATCGTCATTTCCGGCGTGCTGATGGGGTTGCTGTTGCTATTTGGTCGCTGGTTCTTGCAGGAAAATTTCACTGAAACCGCGAGCTTCTTCAGTGAGGCATGGGGATTGGTTGTTCTCGTGGCTGGCGGCGCCGCCGGTTACTTTTCCCTTGCCCACTTGTTGGGGGCCACGAGCCTTGCCGAGATGAGAGCCGTAGTAAAACGCTAACTCTTTTCAATCCTGAGAATTGCAGGCATAAGGCGACCCTGTTCATTCCATAGGATTTCCTCGATGACGACTTTCACACCACGGGTTTTTTCCGGCATGCAGCCCACGGGCAATTTGCACCTCGGCAATTATCTGGGTGCCATGCTGAACTGGATCAAACTGCAGGAAACCCATGAGTCCATTTATTGCGTGGTTGACATGCACGCCATCACCCTGTGGCAGGAGCCGAAGGAACTGCACAAGGCCATTCTTGAGGTGACGGCTGCCTATCTTGCCTGCGGGCTGGACCCAAAACGCTCGATCATTTTCAACCAGAGCCAGGTGCAGGAACATGCGGAACTGGCCTGGATATTCAACTGCGTGGCGCGCATGGGCTGGCTCAACCGGATGACCCAGTTCAAGGAGAAAGCCGGCAAGGACAAGGAGCAGGCCTCGGTTGGCCTTTATGTTTATCCCGACCTCATGGCGGCCGATATTCTGGCCTACAAGGGAACCCATGTGCCTGTCGGCGAAGACCAGAAGCAGCATCTGGAACTGGCGCGCGATATCGCGGGAAAATTCAACCTGGATTTTGGCGATGCCATTCGGGAGGCTGGTTACAACGGCGACTTCTTCCCCCAGCCTGAGCCTTTTATCATCGGGCCAGCGACGCGGGTGATGTCGCTGCGCGATGGTTCAAAGAAAATGTCGAAGTCAGATCCTTCGGACCTGTCACGCATCAATTTGTCCGATGATGCCGAAACGATTGCGCGTAAAATTCGCAAGGCCAAGACCGATACGGACGGCCTGCCCTCGGAAGCGGCCGGGCTTAAAGGGCGGCCCGAAGCTGAAAACCTGACCGGCATCTATGCGGCACTTTCGGGCAGTTCGATGGATCAGGTTCTGGCCCAATTTGGCGGCGGGCAATTTTCACGCCTCAAGGATGCCCTGGCTGACCTCGCGGTGGCCAAACTCGGCCCCATTGGCCGGGAAACCAAGCGTTTGCAGGCGGATTCCGGCCATGTTGAGGGCATATTGGCCGATGGCTCGGCCAGGGCCCGGGCCATTGCGGCCCCAATTGTGCGTGAGGTCCGTAAAATTGTCGGTTTTGTCGTTTCCTGAGATGAAGCAACAGTTTGAAATGATTCCAAACTAGCCTATATATAGGCCCAGAGGATAAAACATGTTTATTCAGACTGAAGCGACGCCAAACCCTGCCACCCTGAAGTTCATTCCGGGAAAGCCGGTGCTGCCGGGTTCAACGCGCGAATACCGCGCGGCGGACGAGGCCGATGAATGCGCTTTAGCCCAACAGCTGTTTACGGTTTCGGGCGTTTCGGGCGTATTCCTGGGCCAGGATTTCATCACGGTCAGCAAGAGTGAAGGCGAGTGGCAACACCTGAAACCTGCCATCCTCGGCCATATCATGGATCATTATTTGTCCAACGTACCGATGCTTGCAGGCGAAAAACCCCTGGTCATGACCGACAGCGGCGAGTTTTTTGACGAGTCCGACAAGGCCATTGTCGGCACCATCAAGGAATTGCTGGAAACCCGGGTCCGGCCTGCCGTTGCACAGGATGGCGGAGACATCACCTTTCATGGTTTCAAGGAAGGCGTGGTCTTTCTCAACATGAAGGGCTCATGCGCAGGCTGCCCAAGTTCAACGGCCACGCTCAAGCATGGCATTGAGAACCTGCTGCGGCATTTCGTTCCCGAGGTCACCGAGGTTCGGCCGGTTTAAACCTATTTATTTTTGAAGTCAGGTTTCCGCTTTTCAACAAAGGCGGCCATGCCTTCTTTTTGGTCATCGAGCGCAAACATTGAATGGATGAGCCGGCGTTCAAAGCGCAGACCCTCGGCAAGGCTCGTTTCAAAGGCGCGGTTTACCGCCTCTTTCGCCATCATGACCACGGGCTGGGAGAATGAAGCAATTTTTGCGGCGGCATTCACCGCCTCGTCCAAAAGCTTTTCCACCGGAACGATGCGCGACACCAATCCGCAGCGCTCGGCCTCGACAGCCTCCATCAGGCGGCCTGTGAGAACCATGTCCATGGCTTTTGCCTTGCCAACAAACCTTGCAAGCCTTTGCGTGCCGCCGGCGCCCGGTATGACTCCCAGGGTAATTTCCGGTTGACCGAACTTCGCCGAGTCCGCTGCAATAATGAAATCGCACATCATGGCGAGTTCGCAACCGCCGCCCAGGCAATAACCCGAAACGGCGGCGATGATGGGTTTGCGAAATTCAGTAACATCATCCCATGTGCCGAGAAAATTACCGAGATAAACATCGGTGAAGGTTTTGTCCTTCATCTCGCGGATATCAGCGCCCGCGGCAAAAGCCTTTTCATTGCCCGTAATAACAACGCAGCCGACAGATGAATCTTCCTGAAATGCCGAAAGTGCGGAATTGAGTTCGTCAATCAGTTGGGAGTTCAAGGCATTCAAGGCCTTGGGCCGATTGAGCGTGATGATCCCCACGGCGTCCCTGGTTTCACTGATGATATTTTCGTAGGTCATTTGCGTTTCCTATTTCTGGCAAGACGGACAGTAAAATGTTGACCGGCCTGACTGCACTATACGACGTATTGTGCCACGGCAACCCGTCCTTGGGCAGTGTTCACCTTCGCGGTCATAAACCGCAAAGCGCTGCTGAAAGGCACCCTCACTGCCATCTGTGCCGGAGAAATCCCGCAAGGTGGAACCGCCTGCGGCAATGGCTTCATTCAAAACATCCCGCACATGGCGCACAAGATTGTTGAGGCGGGCATCATGGCTAATCTTGCGAACCAGGGTTCCAGCCTTGCGCCTGGGCGAAAGAGCGCTGCGATACAAAACTTCATTGACATAGATGTTTCCGAGGCCCGCAATGATCCGTTGATCAAGCAGGGCAGCTTTCAGAGGGGCTGATTTCTTCCTGAACCTGCTGGCAAGAAAGGCGCCACTGAATTCATTGCCCAGAGGTTCCACACCAATGTCTTTCAGAAGCCTGTGGCTTGTCAGCTCGCACTCTTGGAGAAGGTCCATGACGCCGAAGCGGCGATGATCCGTGTAAACAACGCGCGTTCCAGTATCGAGTGTGAAAATAACATGGTCATGGAGGCCCGAGCCAGCATCAGCCGCACCCTGCTCAAAATAAAATTCCCCCAGATTTTGGGGCAGCGATTTATTCCCCAAAACCGTAAAGCGCCCGGTCATGCCGAGATGCACCAGAAGGCAATGACCGTCATCAAGGTTAACTAGTATATATTTGGCCCGGCGATGCAGGCCCAATATTTGCCTGCCCTTCAGTCTGGCGGCAAAATCAACCGGAAAGGGAAAGCGAAGGCCTGACCTCCGGAGTTCTACGCCAGCAATGGAATGCCCGACAAGAACTGGAATTAATCCGCGCATAACAGTTTCAACTTCGGGAAGTTCCGGCATGGTTATTAAGCAATAATGCGTATGGCACCATACTGGCAATAGAACTCGCGAAACCTTTGGTTTATGATGGATTCATGGTTGAACCTGTTGAAAATGATGTGGCTTTCGGATTTCGCCGGGTGGGCGAGAACGAGAAGCAAGGCCTGGTAAACGAGGTCTTTTCCAAGGCCGCGGAGCGCTATGACCAGATGAATGATCTAATGTCTGGCGGGTTGCACCGGTTCTGGAAAGACGATCTTGTCACGATGCTGAACCCACCGCGAAAATCGGCGCCGTTCAAGGTGCTCGATGTAGCTGGCGGCACGGGCGACATTGCCTTTCGTATCGCCCGTACTGGTGGCACCGGGACGCATGTGACAGTTGCTGATATTTCTCCCGAAATGGTGGGCGAGGGCAAGAAGCGCGCGGAACGCGAAGGTCTGCAGGATCGTTGCGACTTCACTGTGGGCAATGCCGAAAACCTGGCATTTCCCGACAAGAGTTTTGATGCCTATACAATTGCCTTTGGTATCCGCAATGTCACGCATATTGACCGCGCCCTTTCAGAAGCCAAACGCGCCTTAAAACCCGGCGGACGTTTTCTCTGTCTGGAATTTTCCCACGTTGATGTGGAGATGCTTCAAAAAGCCTATGACGCATTTTCATTCACGGTTATTCCCGCCGTGGGCAAGGTTGTCACCGGCGACGGCCAGCCCTATCGCTATCTCGTCGAAAGCATCCGCACCTTTCCCAAACAGGAAGAATTCAAGGCGATGATGGATGCGGCAGGCTTTGCGCGTACGAGCTACCGCAATCTCTCAGGCGGAATTGTTGCCATTCACTCGGGCTGGCGAATCTGATGATTTCAACTGTGAAGAAAATCTGGCGACTTGCAAGAGCCGGACGAACCCTGGCACGCTATGATTTTTTCATGCAACCAGAACAGGTTTCTGACTTGCCCTGGTTTGCAAGGGCACTTCTCAAAACTGCAAAATTTGGTGCGACGCCGCCTTCGGAAGATGTAAACACCCGTGTCACCGCAGCGCTCTCGTCCCTTGGACCGAGTTACATCAAGCTTGGCCAATTTCTTTCCACCCGTCCTGATGTTATCGGGGCCAAGCGGGCCTTTGAGCTGAAGTCCCTGCAAGATCGCTTGCCACCCTTCAGCATGGCGGAAGCGCGTGAAACTATTCGCCTTAATCTTGGCCAGAGTGTTGAGCAGTTATTCACAGGATTTGGCGAGCCCGTAGCTGCGGCTTCGATTGCGCAAGTCCACAAGGCAACAACAAAAGACGGGGCACTGGTTGCGGTTAAGATACTGCGCCCTGGTGTTGAGAAACGCTTTGCTGATGATCTCTCGAGTTTCTTTTTTGCCGCGCGGATGATGGAGCGGTTCTCCGGCGAGGCACGACGTTTACGCCCAGTAGCCGCCGTTGAGATGCTTGAGCATTCGATGAAGCTTGAACTTGACCTGCGCATGGAGGCGTCCGCCATTTCGGAAATGGCAAACACGACGGTTGATGACCAGAATTTCCGCCTGCCAATCGTCAACTGGCCGCTGACCGCCCGTCAGGTTCTGACAACGGAATGGATTGAGGGCATTCCAATTTCAGATATCGCAGCTTTGAGGGCAAAGGAATTTGATCTCAAGGCGCTCGGCGACAACATCATCCAAAGTTTCCTGCGCCATGCCATTCGCGATGGTTTCTTTCATGCGGATATGCATCAGGGAAATCTCTTTGTCGATACAAACGGCCATCTGGTGGTGGTTGACTTTGGCATTATGGGCAGGCTGAGCGAAGGCGACCGCCTCTTTCTCGCTGAAATTCTTTTTGGCTTCATCACGCGGGATTACACGCGGGTTTCGCAAGTTCATTTTGATGCGGGCTATGTGCCGCGCGACCAGGATGTGGCTGATTTCGCCCAGGCGCTGCGCGCCATTGGGGAACCCATCATGGGCCTTGCCGCCCATGAAATTTCCATGGCGCGGCTTCTGACCCAGCTTTTTGAAGTGACCGGCCAGTTTAACATGGTGACCCAGCCGCAGCTCCTGCTGCTGCAAAAGACCATGGTCGTGGTCGAAGGGGTTGCCCGCACCCTTAATCCGGAACTCAACATGTGGGTCACGGCTGAGCCCGTAGTGCGGAGCTGGATTGAACGGAAACTGGGGCCCATCGGCAAGATAGAGGGTGCCGTTAAAAGTGCCGCTTCCCTTGGCCGTTTGGCTTCCATGCTGCCAGACGTTGTCACCGAAATCGTGCAATCCGGCAGCATCAAGCTCGACAGCGACACGACAAACCGCATTGCCATCGCCCACCACCACGCTAACCGCTTTCAGCGCTATGCGCTGATAGCTGGGGCGGCGGCGCTGGTGGTTATCGCCCTCAAACTCGTCCTTTAAGAAAGAGCAGTTAATCGCTACATTAATGCCATGACCGCAGTCCCCGGAAAGACCATACTTCTCATCATTGGCGGCGGAATTGCCGCCTATAAATCCCTTGAATTGATCCGGCTGCTCACGGGCCGGGGGGGGTGCGTTCGCACCATCATGACGAAGGCGGCGGAGGAATTTGTAACGCCCCTGTCGGTTGCAAGCCTCACGGGGCAGAAGGTTCACACGGCGCTGTTCAATCTCACGGATGAAATTGA
>CAZHCO010000088.1:0-8339 GCA_964530965.1 uncultured Aestuariivirga sp.
TGTATATTGCTGATGGATTGCCAGCCGGATTGTTCAAGGAGAAAGCATGAGTAAGGCAAGCGCGGGCGACAACAAGAACACGCTGTATTGCTCTTTCTGCGGAAAGAGCCAGCATGAAGTCCGCAAGCTTATTGCCGGACCGACCGTATTCATTTGTGATGAATGTGTTGAACTCTGCATGGACATCATCCGTGAAGAGAACAAGTCCTCCCTGGTGAAATCAAAAGACGGCGTGCCTTCGCCCCAGGAAATCCGCAAGGTGCTCGATGACTACGTTATCGACCAGGTCTATGCGAAAAAGGTTTTGGCCGTTGCCGTTCACAATCACTACAAGCGCCTGAATCACGCCGCCAAGAACAATGACGTGGAATTGGCAAAGTCCAACATTCTGCTGGTGGGCCCAACCGGCTCCGGCAAGACATTGCTGGCCCAGACGCTGGCCCGCATTCTCGATGTGCCCTTCACCATGGCGGACGCCACGACACTCACCGAAGCGGGCTACGTCGGCGAAGACGTCGAAAACATCATCTTGAAATTGCTGCAATCCGCCGACTACAATGTCGAGCGGGCCCAGCGCGGCATTGTCTACATCGACGAAGTGGACAAGATTTCACGCAAGTCCGACAACCCCTCGATCACCCGTGACGTGTCCGGCGAAGGCGTGCAGCAGGCGCTTCTGAAAATCATGGAAGGCACCGTTGCCTCCGTGCCGCCGCAAGGCGGGCGCAAGCATCCCCAGCAGGAATTCCTGCAGGTCGATACCACCAACATCCTGTTTATCTGCGGCGGCGCCTTTGCTGGCCTCGAGCGCATTATCAACCAGCGTGGCAAGGGCTCGGGCATTGGCTTCGGCGCCGAAGTCAAATCCGTGGACGACCGCCGCACCGGCGCGCTGCTCCGCGAACTGGAACCAGAAGATTTGCTGCGCTTCGGCCTCATTCCCGAATTTGTGGGCCGCTTGCCGGTGATCGCAACGCTGGAGGATTTGGACGAGGCAGCCCTCATTCAAATTCTGACCGCCCCGAAGAACGCCCTGATCAAGCAGTATCAGCGCCTGTTCGAAATGGAAGGCGTGAAGCTCACATTCCCTGAAGAATCCCTGCGCTCCATCGCCCGCCGCGCCATTGACCGTAAAACTGGCGCCCGTGGCCTGCGCTCCATCATGGAATTGATCCTGCTGGAAACCATGTTTGATCTTCCCACCATGAACGGCGTGGAAGAGGTGGTAATTTCCAAGGAAGTTGTTGATGGCGATGCCAAGCCCCTGCTGATTTATGCCGATCGTGAAAAGCAGGGCAACGCGAAATTGGCGCCTGCCTCTGCCTAAAATGGCCAATTGTGGCCATTGAAAAATTGAAACCGGACCTCCATTTCTAGTGTTCAGGTTCGGGTTGTTTCGAGTAACGAAGTGTTGTTGCGTGGTAGCCCGAAGGCGCAAGTAGATCGTAGCCCAACCCCTTGGGGGCGATTGAAACAAGCGGCCAAACCCCGCGAAAGGAATGATGATGACGACTAAAGTTTCAAAGACCCCGGCACCTGCAGGCAGCGCGGAAATCCTTCCGGTTCTGCCGCTCCGCGACATCGTGGTGTTTCCCCACATGATCGTGCCGTTGTTTGTGGGCCGTGAAAAATCCATCAAGGCGCTTGAGGAAGTGATGCGCGAAGACAAGCGCATTCTGCTCGTGGCCCAGAAAAATCCGGCTGATGATGATCCATCAATTGATGCCATTTATGAGGTGGGCACACTTGCCCAGGTTCTGCAGCTTTTGAAATTGCCCGACGGCACCGTGAAGGTGCTGGTGGAAGGCACCGAGCGCGCCAAGGTGGAGCGCTTCACCAGCCATGCCGATTATTTCGAAGCCGAAGTGAAGCTTCTGCCCAACATTGTCACCAATGAGCAGGAAACCGAGGCGCTGGCCCGCACGGCCATTTCGCAGTTCGAAAGCTATGTGAAGCTGAACAAGAAGGTGCCCCAGGAAATTCTGGCGACCCTTGGCCAGATCACCGATTACGCCAAGCTTTCAGACACCATTGCAGCCCATCTCGCGATCAAGATCGTTGAAAAACAGGAAATTCTCGAAATGCAATCCGTGCAGGCGCGGCTTGAAAAAGCCTTTGCCCTGATGGAAGGCGAGATTTCCGTGCTGCAGGTTGAAAAGCGCATCCGCAGCCGCGTCAAGCGCCAGATGGAGAAGACCCAGCGCGAGTATTATTTGAATGAGCAGATGAAGGCCATTCAGAAGGAACTGGGCGACGGCGAAGAGCGCGACGAAGTTGGCGAGCTTGAGCAGAAGGTCAAGAACACCAAGTTCTCCAAGGAAGCCCGCGAACGCGCTGAGGCGGAAATAAAGAAGCTTCGGCAGATGAGCCCCATGTCGGCTGAGGCCACGGTGGTGCGCAACTATCTCGATTGGCTGTTGAGCCTGCCATGGGGCATCAAGAGCAAGGTCAAGCGCGATCTGCCTTTCGCCCAAAACGTACTCGATACCGACCATTTCGGTCTCGACAAGGTGAAGGAGCGCATCGTCGAGTATCTCGCCGTCCAGAGCCGCACCAACAAGATGAAAGGGCCAATCCTCTGCCTCGTTGGGCCTCCCGGCGTTGGCAAAACGTCGCTCGGAAAATCCATTGCGAAGGCAACGGGCCGTGAATTCATTCGCATGTCGCTGGGCGGCGTTAGGGATGAGGCCGAAATCCGTGGCCATCGCCGCACCTACATTGGCTCCATGCCCGGCAAGATCATCCAATCGATGAAGAAGGCCAAGAAATCCAATCCGCTTTTCCTGCTCGATGAAATCGACAAGATGGGCATGGATTTCCGCGGCGACCCTTCATCGGCCTTGCTTGAGGTTTTGGATCCGGAGCAGAACTCAACCTTCATGGACCACTACCTCGAAGTGGAATATGACCTGTCGAACGTAATGTTTGTCACCACCGCGAACACGCTCAACATTCCGCCGGCCCTTCTGGACCGCATGGAGATCATCAGGATCGCCGGTTACACGGAACAGGAGAAGATGGAAATTGGCAAACGCCATCTCGTTCCAAAAGTGATGGAAAATCATGCCTTGGACACGAAGGAATTTGAAATCACGGACGATGCGATTTACGAGGCCATTCGCCGTTATACGCGCGAAGCCGGCGTGCGTAACCTTGAGCGCGAGATCAACACCATTGCCCGCAAGGCTGTGAAAGATCTCATGATGTCCAAGAAAAAGAAGATCAAGGTAACACCGGAAGTGGTGAACCAGTATCTTGGTGTTCAGAAATTCAAGCACGGCGAAGCCGAGCGCGAAGATCAAGTGGGTATCGTAACTGGTTTGGCCTGGACGGAAGTGGGCGGTGAACTTCTCACCATCGAAGCCCTCATGATGCCGGGCAAGGGCAAGATGACGGTGACCGGCAACTTGAAGGACGTGATGAAGGAGTCGATCTCGGCTGCTTCCTCCTATGTCCGCTCAAGGGCTCCTTCGATTGGCGTCAAGCCGCCAGTGTTCGACAAGAAGGATATCCACGTGCACGTGCCGGAAGGTGCAACGCCCAAGGATGGTCCATCAGCCGGTATCGCGATGGTGACAGCCATCGTGTCGGTCATGACGGGCATTCCGGTTCGCAAGGATATTGCCATGACGGGTGAAATCACCCTGCGTGGCCGTGTGCTGCCCATTGGCGGCTTGAAAGAAAAGCTCCTGGCTGCCCTTCGCGGCGGCATCAAGAAAGTGATGATCCCTGAGGAAAACGCCAAGGACCTGGCTGAGATTCCAGATACGGTGACTTCTGGCATGGAAATCATCCCGGTGGCCATGATGGATGATGCGCTGAAACACGCGCTGGTTCGCATGCCTGAACCCATTGAGTGGGACGAAGTGGCCGAAGAAGCCGCTGCGGCCGCAAGGGCTTTGGCCGAAAAATCAGGTGAGGGTGCCAGGGCACATTAAGTCCTATCCGAATCACTTTTGTTAAATAATCCGCAGGCGGAGCATCCTTGTTCCGCCTGCTTTTCTTTGGCTCAGGCCATAAGCCGTTGATCTGACTCTCAAATAAATTTTTCTCTTCCAGACTCTTGCGAATCCCCGGGGATTTGTCGTTTCCTGCTTCAACTGTGTTTGGTTTGTAGGTTTTTCTTCCCCCTTTGGTCCCTGGGAGCGCGAAGACATGAATAAGAACGAGTTGATAGCCAAGGTCGCCAAGGATACCAGGCTGACGCGCGGCGAGGCTGGCGAGGCCATAGAGGCCACAATCGAGAACATCATGAGGGCACTGCGCCAGGGCGACGATGTGCGCCTCATAGGCTTCGGCACCTTCACCGTGACGCGCCGCAAGGCAGGCGAGGCGCGCAATCCGCAGACGGGCAAAACCATCAGGCTTCCCGCCTCAAAGCGGGCGAAATTCAAAGCGGGCAAACTACTCAAGGAGGCGGTTAACGGCTAATACCTGACGGCATATTAAAGCACATCAGCCCCGTGCGCCCTCAGAACCGCACGGGGTTTTTCATGGCCCTTGCAATGCCTGAATCATCTGGCTATGAAGCGCCGCAGAGGGCGATTAGCTCAGTTGGTAGAGCGCTTCGTTTACACCGAAGATGTCGGGAGTTCGAGTCTCTCATCGCCCACCATATTTCCCTCAGTGAATTCAATGATCGCTAGATTTTCATCCCCAATTAAGCACCAATTGCTACATTGGAGCGCTACATTCGGGTCTGAGAATGGCATTACCGTACAAGCGCAAGGGGTCAAGGGTTCTCCAGTTTCGCAGGCCCACCCCCAAAGACATTTGAGATGCAAGGGGCAGGCTTGCCGCGATGGGCCTCAGGGTGACGCACGAGGTTCATCAAACTCTGGGAACGGCAGAGCCGAGGGCGGCCAAGCGTGAGCAATCCACATTAAGTGCTGAATGGGAGACGCGGTGGCAGGCGTGGCGCGCCGCGCTCGCACGAGGCCTAGCCTTACTCACTCAAAAACAAACAGCGGCAACTGCGCGGAACATAGCGGAACAGCTTTTCGCTCTCGTTAGCGATGCTGCGCTCGGCGACGAATTTGTTGACGTGAAGGGCTATGGAAAACTGCGGGTGACGTGGGAGCAGACACTAATCCACTTTGGCCCGAAAAGCAAACATCAGAAATCGGCCCTTTGAATGGCCCTTTGGGCCATTTGCAGATATTGGGAGCTTCGAGGTAATCCCCCTATGATTGCCAATGACGGCTTTCAAAAAACTGCGCCTTATCGGCTTGCGCAAGACCGCAGAGGTAGCGTTCGGCCCACTCGCGCATGTCGGGGCTGGCATTGCCGCTACCCAGAATTTCTATCGATTCTTTGGTTCTGCACGAAACTTCAGAAGAATTCTGGAATTTTTCGAGCATTCCAATCCTCAGGCACTTCAGCATATCAGCTAACTGGCGGATCGAAGAATTTGTCCGTTCGGGAACTGATGTCATGGTCATTGTCATGGCGTTCTCCCTTTACTTGACCTACTGGCAGTTCATCCATTCAGAGCAGCTCCCCGCGGATTGATCTGACAGCCTCGTCATAGCGAAAGCTGGCATAAACCCCCTTGTATTCGACATGAATGCGGCGTGAAAAGCACGTGACAAAGTGTGAAAAGTGGGCCTCACCTGTGGTAGATTGGGTTTGGATGACGGAACGCTGATCATGCTGGAGTTGAAACTTTTCGGGAACCTCGAATTGTCCGGGCCGGCCGGGCGCATCGATCTTTCGAGCGCCAAGCTTGGGGCATTGCTCGCCTATCTGGCGGTACATGCCCCCGCGCCGCAGCCGCGCGAGCGACTGACCGAATTGTTGTGGGGTTCGCATTTCGAAGAACAGGCCCGGCAAAACTTCCGTCAAGCTCTTGCCCGGCTGCGCAAGCTGATCGGGACTGATGTCATCGTGGCCAACGATCAATTCGTGCAACTCGCCGATGGCCGGATTGCAAGCGATCTGGGGCGGATGGAATCCCTGATCCGTGACGGCGGCGAAGCAGCCCTCCGGCAGGCACTGGGTTACGCAAACGGGATTTTTCTGGAGGGCACCGATGTCAGGGAGGAAGCCTATGAGGAATGGCTCAGGAGCGAGCGTCACCGGATCGCGGGTCTCGTCGGCGATGCCTCCGTGAGGCTTGGAGCCCTTGAATTCGCCAGTGGAAATGCGGCTTCGGCCATGGCGCATGGCCAGGCGGCACTCCGGCAGGATGCGCTGCGTGAAGATGCTCACCGGCTGGTCATGCGCGGGCTGGCAAAGTTGGGTCGCAGGGCAGAGGCGCTGAAGTATTTCCAATCACTTAGCGAGCGGCTCAAGAAAGAGCTGAACACAACACCTGAGGCCGATACACTGCACTGCCATGAAGCGATCCGCGCCCGCAATGACAATGGGAGCATTCGGCCCGACGAGACGGCCGCGCCGCCGTTGCCGGAAAAGCCGTCGATCGCAGTACTGCCCTTCGCCAATCTGTCGCTCGATCCGGAACAGGAATACTTCGCCGATGGCATGGTTGAGGAAATCATCACCGCACTGTCGCGACTGCACTGGTTGTTCGTCATCGCCCGCAATTCGAGCTTTACCTACAAGGGCCGCGCCGTCGATGTGAAGCAGGTGGGCCGCGAACTGGGCGTCCGCTATATTCTGGAAGGCAGTGTGCGGAAAGCCGGAGGCCGTGTCCGCATCACCGGCCAGTTGATCGATGCCACCACCGGGGCCACGCTGTGGGCCGAACGTTTCGATGGCGGCCTCGAGGACGTTTTCGAATTGCAGGATCAGGTGGCGGCCAGGGCCGTGGGCGGCATCAAGACCAGGCTCGAACTGGCGGAAATCGAACGTTCGAAACGCAAGCCGACGGCGAGCCTCGATGCCTACGACTATTATCTGCGCGGCCTGGCCGGGGTGCATCGCTGGACCCGGGAATCCAATGAGGAAGCCCTGTCACATTTCTATCGCGCCATCGAACTCGATCCCGATTTCGCATCCGCCTATGGCATGGCGGCGCGCTGCTATACGCTGCGCAAGGCCTTCGGCTGGTTCACCGACCGCGATTTCGACATGGCAGAAGCGCGGCGCCTGGCGCGCCGCGTGATCGAACTGGCGCGCGACGATGCTTTGTCCCTGTCCGCGGCGGGATACTCGCTTGCCTATGTGGCCGGCGAATGGGCCGATGGCGGGGCGATGATCGAGCGGAGCTTGGCGCTCAATCCCAATCTCGCCTGGGCCTGGCTGTTCAGCAGTCTTTATAAGCAGTGGAACGGCCAGCCGGAGATCGCCATCGAGCACGCCGCCCGGGCCATGCGGCTGAGCCCGCAGGATGCCCATATGTTCAGCATGCAGTCGGCAACCGCTAACGCCCATTTCGTCGCCGGCCGCTATGACGAGGCGCTGCGCTGGGCTGAAGCGGCCACGCGATTACAACCGAACGCGCATACCCCGGTCGCCATGGCCGCCGCCGCCGCCACGCTAGTCGGCGAACCGGAAAAGGCGTGCAAGGCGATGCTCCGCCTGCTGCAAATGGAGCCCGGCTTGCGCGTTTCCAATCTCGGCGACAAGTTTCCCTTTCAGCTTGCCGAAGATTTCGCACGCATCGCGGATGCGCTCCGCAGAGCCGGTCTGCCGGAATAGTCATTGACCACTGCCCGCCTCCTTGAGGATCCAGTCGCGGAACAGCTTGGTCTTGCGCTGGGTGCCGCGCGCTGCAGGACAAACCAGATAGTAGTCGAAACCGGCATAGCTTGTGATATCGAAAAGTTGAATCAGTTTGCCGCTGTTGAGCTCGTCCTTGAGAAAGGCTGGCGAGGCGAGCGTGATGCCGTGGCCAGCAAGGGCAAGACTTACGGCCATGTGCTGGGTTTCGACGTCGATGCCGCGCCGAGCGATCGATGTTCCCTGTGGAAGCCCTGGCATCTCAAACCATATTTGCCACCATTCGTCGGTGGGTGCGATCAGTGTGTGAAGATTGATGTCGGCCGGTGTCTCCGGTCTTCCTTCGCGCGCGAGATAGAGTGGGCTGCACACCGCCGTGAAGAAGACCTGCATCAGAAAGTGACTCGCAAGCCCCGGCCAATTGCCATTGCCGGTGCGGATGGCGACATCGATCCCTTCCCTTTCGAGGTCGGCGACCCGGATCGAGACATCGAGGCGAACGGCGATTTTCGGGTGCAACATCTGGAAGCCGCCGAGGTCCGGTTTGGGTCGAGGCTGTGTGAAAACGCCAGAGAACGGACCGAACCAAGATTAAAGCCGAACCTCCCAAATTTCCGCTTCAATGAATTCAATGCTTTAGCAAATTGTAATTTTCTGAAATCAAGTAGATTTGCTCCAAATCTAGATTCGAATAACGTTTTCACACAGCCTCGACC
>CAZHCO010000089.1:0-1284 GCA_964530965.1 uncultured Aestuariivirga sp.
AAAGACCAGATTCTCGACGCGATGGACTTGGAGCGTGAACGCGGGATCACGATCAAGGCCCACGCGGTCGCGGTACGGTATCAGGCCAAGGATGGGAAGACCTATACCTTGCATTTGATCGATACGCCGGGTCACGTCGACTTCACCTATGAAGTCTCGCGTAGTTTGGCGGCCTGCGAAGGCGCGCTCTTGCTCGTCGATGCCACGCAGGGGGTGCAGGCTCAGACGATTGCCAATGTGAATCTGGCGATGGCCAATCACCTCACGATCATTCCGGTCATCAATAAGATCGATCTCGCGAGCGCCGATCTGGAAGGCACCAAGCAATCGATTGCCGATGTGCTGATGCTGGATGCAACCGATGCCCTGCCGATCAGCGCGAAAGAAGGACGAGGTGTGTCGGAGGTGCTGGAGGCGGTCATTGCGCGGATTCCTTCACCGTCCGGCGATCCTCAGGCGCCGCTCAAGGCGCTCATTTTCGACTCCTGGTTTGATAATTATCAGGGGGTGATCGTGCTGACGAGAGTCGTGGATGGGGCCCTGCGGCCTGGGATGAAGATCAAAGTCATGTCAAACGACCGGATGTTCGAAGTGATGGAAGTTGGCCAATTCACCCCGAAACGGACCAAAAAGACCGAGCTGTTGACCGGCGAGGTCGGGTACCTCTGCGCGAACATGAGAGAAGTCGCAGACGTCAAAATCGGCGATACGCTCACGGATGCGGTGTCGCCGACGCGCGCGCCATTCCCTGGGTATAAAGAAGTGAAGCCGCTGGTGTTCTGTGGGCTCTATCCCACCGACACGGCCCGGTACGAAGATTTGCGCGATGCGCTGGTCAAACTGCGGTTGAACGACTCCTCGTTCGTCTACGAACCGGAGACGTCGCTCGCGTTGGGGTTCGGGTTTCGATGCGGTTTCTTAGGCCTGCTGCACATGGAAATCATCCAGGAGCGGCTCGAGCGTGAATATGACCTGACGCTCCTCACCACCGCGCCGACCGTCGTCTATCGCGTGCTGACGACCAGGGGCGAAGTGCTGGAGGTCAATAACCCGTCACAGCTCCCGCCTCCCAGCAGTATTGACTCTTTTGAGGAGCCGTTTATTCTGGCATCGGTCATTACGCCCGAGCGGTACATGGGGGCCATTCTCCGGCTCTGTCAGGAGCGGCGCGGTGTTCAGCGGGGCATGCAATTTCTCGATCCTACGCGGGTGATGATCAGTTATGAATTGCCGCTCAACGAAGTCATTCTCGATTTTTACGATAAACTCAAGTCGCGCACGCAG
>CAZHCO010000090.1:0-5450 GCA_964530965.1 uncultured Aestuariivirga sp.
CGAAATCGCCCATATTGAGGACCGCAATGAACTTGTCATGGAGCTTCGCAAACGCACCTATGACCTGGCCAAGGCCGAAGACATCAAAGGCACCCGCACCGGCCTCCATCTGCGTGAAGCAAAAATCAAGGGCGTCAAAAACCGGGACGCCGAATAATTGCACTTTCTTAGAAAAGGGGCTTGCGACTCAGATTCAAAGGGATTCAAACAGCTGCGATCGGAACTGAGATGATGCGTGGGCGCTGGCTTGTCTTTCTGTTCATCCTGTTACTGGGCACTTGCCTGCCCAGCACCACGGCGAAAGCCTGTGAGGCCTCCGCCTTCATTACCAATGCCAGCAATGCGTTCATGGGAGCGGCGCGCGTCCATTCCGCGAGCGCCTTTTCGGGTGCCACCTCGCGTTATACGGATTTGCGCAGCATTGCCATGTTCGCACTGGGACCCCACCGCAAGCTTGTGAACAAGGCAAAAGAGGCGGAATATCTCACTCTCACCCGCGGTTTCATTGGCCGCTTCATGGTGCGCCATTCAAGCCGATTTTCCGGCAGTGGAATGGTCATTAAGGACTGCGCTGGCTCCACGAACGCGCTGATGGTCAGCACTAGAATGTCGAACGGCAAGAAAATAGTCTTCAAACTCTACCGGACAAGACGCGGCTTTCTTGTGCGCGATGTGAATGTGTCATCAGTCTGGCTAGCCCAGCAATTGCGCTCAACCTTTGTTGGCGTGATCAGGCGCAGTAACGGCGACATCAACGCGCTGTTCAAATATCTCCGCAGCTGACGTAGGTTATCGCGAAAACTGCTTGTACTTGATCCGCTTGGGCATGACAGAATCTTCGCCCAAGCGGCGTTTCTTGTCTTCCTCATAGTCCTGGAAGTTGCCCTCAAACCACTCCACATGGCTGTCGCCTTCAAAGGACAGGATGTGGGTTGCGAGCCGGTCAAGGAACATGCGGTCATGGCTGATGATAACGGCGCAGCCGGCGAAATCTTCCAACGCCTCTTCGAGAGCCGCCAGCGTCTCCGTATCAAGATCATTCGTCGGCTCGTCGAGGAGCAAAACGTTGGAACCGGACTTCAGCATCTTTGCCAGATGCACCCGGTTGCGCTGCCCGCCTGAAAGTGTTCCGACCTTCTGTTGTTGGTCGCCGCCCTTGAAATTGAAAGTGCCCGTATAGGCGCGCGAGTTCATCTCGCGTTTGCCGAGATAGAGCACATCATTGCCACCGGAAATTTCTTCCCAGACTGTTTTCTTCGCATCAAGCGCATCGCGGCTTTGGTCGACATAGCCCATCAGAACGCTTTCGCCGATATTGATTTGTCCTGAATCAGGTTTCTCCTGTCCCGTTAGCATGCGGAACAATGTTGTCTTACCGGCACCGTTCGGCCCAATAATGCCAACGATGCCACCTGGCGGTAGCTTGAAGGAAAGATTTTCAATGAGCAGCCTATCGCCATAGGCCTTGTTCAAGCCCTCAACTTCAATCACCGTGTCGCCAAGCCGTTCGCCTGGTGGAATGATGATTTGCGCGTTAGTGGATTTAAGCCGTGCATCATTGATCTTGAGCAATTCATCATAGGCCTTGAATCGGGCCTTGGATTTGGCCTGCCGCGCCTTGGGACTGGAAGCAATCCATTCCTGTTCGCGCTCCATTACTTTCTGCCGCGCCGCGTCTTCGCTCTTTTCCTGCGCAAAGCGTTTCGCTTTCTGGCCGAGATAGGCGGAGTAGTTGCCTTCGTAGGGAATTCCCCTGCCCCGGTCGAGCTCCAGAATCCAGCCAGTCACATTGTCGAGGAAGTAGCGGTCATGGGTGACGATGAGGATGGCACCCGGGTAATCAACCAGATGATGCTCAAGCCAGTTGACGCTTTCTGCATCAAGATGGTTTGTGGGTTCGTCCAGCAGAATAAGATCGGGTTTCGACAACAGCAGGCGCGTGAGCGCCACGCGGCGCTTTTCACCGCCCGAAAGATTCTCAACCCCGGAATCGCCCGGCGGGCAACGCAGCGCATCCATGGCCTGCTCGACCTGCGCCTCCAGGTCCCAGAGGTTCTGCGCGTCGATGATGTCCTGAAGTTTGCCGGCTTTCTCGGCGTTCTCGTCATTGTAGTCGGCCATAAGCGCATTATATTCGTCAAGAATGGCTTTCTTTGCCGCCACCCCTTCCATCACATTGCCCATCACATCCTTCGAGGCGTCAAGCTGTGGCTCCTGTTCGAGGTAGCCGACCGTGGCCCCTTCAGCCACCCAGGCTTCGCCATTATATTCCTTGTCGAGGCCCGCCATAATTTTGAGCAGCGTTGATTTACCCGAGCCATTGGGTCCCAAAACGCCGATTTTTGCTTCCGGATAGAATTGCAGGTGCACGTTATCGAGCACTTTTTTGCCGCCTGCATAGGACTTGGAAAGGCCCTGCATATGGTAGATGAATTGACGCGCCATTGGGTATTTAGCCTGAACTGAAGGGATTGAATGCCGCGGGGTTTAGCCGACGCTCTGCCAAAGGGCAATGCTAGGGTTTTCCGCGCTGTTCCTCGACAATAATCTTCTTCTGATAGCGCCCCTGCACAACGTCCACGATAACAAGTGCAGCGACCACAAAGTAGAATGTACTCTTGGCCATGGGCTCAACCGGATAGCCAAAGAAGGCAAGATGCGCGATGTGCCCGCCTTCCGCCAGCAGCATCACGCCAACCAACAACAGCACGAAAAGACCAAGCACTTCATACATGCGATTGCGCTGCAGGAAATTTGCCACATGCTCGGCCAGCGCCACCATAAGCACGCCTGACAGAATTATCGCCGTCGCCATAATGACAAACACTTTGGTCAGCGCCACGGCCGAAAGGACCGTGTCAAAGGAGAACACGATATTCATCACCAGAATCCAGAACAGGGCTGACTGAACGCTTCGATGCTTCGGCCCCTCACCCACTTCATGTTCAAGATCAGTGACCACCAGCATATGGGAGATTTCCTTCAGTGCCGTGTGGATAAGAAATGCCCCTCCTGCCATAACAATCAGGCTGTGGCCATTGAACGAACCCTCGAAGACTGAGTGATGGAAACTGAGAAATGGGTTCTGGAACAGGCTGATCAACTGCAGGACAACAAACAGCAACACGATACGAAGGCCAATAGCCAGGATCGTGCCCAGGCGCCGCACATACTTCTGTTTGTCCGGTGCAACGCGCTTGGCTTCAATCGAGATATAAAGGAGGTTGTCAAAACCGAGCACAGTTTCAAGGGCTGTGAGCACCACAAGCGTCAGCAGATTCTCAATCGTAAAAAGATCAGCCATTTTTTGCCTCGGAAAGACTCAGGATTCGCGCCTGCTTAGCCCGCCTTGCGGCGCATGGCCAGCCACCAGACCAGCAGCCCGACCAACAGCGGCGGCAATGACAATACGGCAATGATTTCCCAGCCGACATATCCGCCGCTTGATGCTCCGTCGGCAATCCAACTGAAGAGGAATATGCCACCACATCCTCCTGAAAAAAGAACCGTGAGAATGGCAATGGCCGCAAAGATAAGGCGAAGGCTTGAATGTCTCGGTAGGCCTTTTTCCAACCGGGCCTTCTCGCGCCGGTCCAGCAGATACCAGATGCCGAGCACCACCAAGAGCAGGATGAGGAGGAGCCCAAATGTCATTGCTTATCTCCATTAGATGGTTGTGCCCGTCTTTCGCGAAGCAGTTCCAGGCCATGGCGGATCAGGAAAAATCCGCCAACCAGCGGCGCAAGCCCAAGTACCAGCCAGAGCCACAGGAATTCAATGTCGCCATCCACAGCAATAAAAACAATGGTGCAACCGCCCCCGAACAGGATCAACAGCACCCCAATGATCATAAGAAAAATTGGCATTGCGCCTAAGCCTCCCCGCCCTTGGAAATGGCCATCCGTTTCTGGGCTGCGGTACCACGGTAAAACAGGTTATAGGTTTCAAATGGAATGATCTGGCCATTTGGCGTCACAAAATGAATGCAGGATCGTTTCACCCGGCCAAGGCAGAAATTATGGGCATCCATGAATTCCACAATGGCAATGCGGAAAACATTTTCATAACCCATGCCTTCCGGAACCGGAATTTCAGGTAGGCAACACAACAACGCATTGAGTTTTTCTGGATGACGGCATTCACTGGTGGCCAATGAAAAGAACGCCATGACTTGCTTGTGCAAATCCGGAAACTTCTCAAAGGTAATGGCATTGGGCAGCGCTTCCACCAACATTTCCTTTGGGAAGAAGGACGTGATCGGCGCTATTTGGGAACCCTTGCGCAGGGCATAGCCGATGGCAATCGATTCGGGATTGCACGGCAGGGGAATAATATCGCCTTCGCCAAAAGCCGTTCCCGCCTCGATTATCTTGCGGCGAATATCAGAAAGCACCACCCGGTCGCGGCGCGCATCGAAATTCTCATTCCGCCCGGCATCCTGGATGGGCTGAAAGGTAACCCCGCGAACACACTTCCATTGCAGGGCATAATTGATGATGTCGCCCAACTCATCATCATTTATCCCGCGCTTTACGACCACCACAAGTGTGGTGGAAATTGCTTCCTTTTCAAGGGCTTCCAGCGCCTGCCTGCGAATCCGGGTGAGGTCCGCCCCGCGCAATGTCTTGAGCGCTTCCGGCCTCAGCGAGTCAAACTGGAGGTAGATTTCCAGCCCCGGCTTAAACCCCGCCAGCGCCTTTACAAACTCGGGTTCCTGGGCAATGCGAATGCCGTTGGTATTCAGCATCACATGCCGAATGGGCCGCCGCTTCGCCGCGGCGATGATTTCCAAAATCTGGGGATGGATCGTTGGTTCTCCGCCAGACAACTGCAAAAGGTCCGGCTCACCCTCGCTGGCCACCAGCGCATCCATCATCCTCTCAATTTCGGCCAGCGGCCGGTGGGCAGTCTTCGCCGTGGAACTATCGGCAAAGCAAACAGGACAGGTGAGATTGCACGCCTCGTTCACATCAATCAGCGCCAGACAGGAATGCTGTTCGTGGTCCGGGCACAGCCCGCAATCATAAGGGCAACCAAGCTCCGTGCTGGTTTGCACCTGCAAGGGCCTGTCACCCGGTTTCAAATAGTCGTGGCAGAGTTTGTAGTAAGTGGGATCCGTCGAGACCAGCACCTTCTGAACCCCGTGGGTTTTGCAGCGTTTCAGATAATAAACATTTCCATCTTCAATGATGATCTTGGCTGGCACCAAAGCATAGCAGCTCGCGCAGAGCGATGTGGTCTGTCCATAAAACACATAAGGCGTAACTTTACGAATTGGCCCGTCCATCACCCCTCCCGATCATCCAAATACTGTAGCAACAAAGTCCCGCACAAATAAAATGGAATAAATTGAAGTGGCCGACAAGGGAGCCATAGGGTTTGAGGAACTCCAAAATGAACCTTTGTGCCGAATAGAACAGAACCATGAGATAGAAGCCATTGCGCATAAA
>CAZHCO010000091.1:0-13052 GCA_964530965.1 uncultured Aestuariivirga sp.
GGCGCATTGAAACGAAGGCAACCGATGCGGGCTACCTGGCACTTGTCCTGAGCTCGAACGGAAGACCGGAAGTTGAATCCCGCGCCATTGAAACCATTACGGCGCTTAATGTTGCAGGTGCAATCATTGCACCACTGGGAGAAAAATCGCAGCGCGCCAAGTTGAAATCTCTCGGCAAAGAAATACCGCTGGTTTACATTGATGCGCCTCTTGATGACGAAGGGCCTTTTGTGGGCACCAATAATTACCAGAGCATTCCGCTCATCACCGAATACCTTTGCCGCTCCGGCGACCAGCCAACCTATTTCGACACGCCCATCATCAACAGCAATGCCATTGACCGGCGCAAGGCCTATGTCGCAACGATGGAGCGGCTGAATTTTGAACCACGCTTTGCCAATCTTTCACCCACCAATGACTGGGATTTTGAAAAGGTCTCCTTCGATGAGGCCTCACGCATTTTGAGGAATGGTGGCTTTCCCACGAAGACGCTTCTTTGCGCCAATGACCGGGTGGCTTTCGGAGTCTTGGCCGCCATGTATCAGGCGGGGCTCAAGGTGGGGTTTACCCCTGATTGCCACTACCGCGTGGCGGGCCACGACAACCAGCGCCTGAGCTCATTCACCTGCCCGCCGCTGACAACTGTGTCACAGGACAGCGACGAGATGGGAAATGTAGCGCTCGACCTGTTGTTTTCCAGGATCGATCATGATGAAACCGAGCAAGGCAGCATCCTCGGCAAGGATCGCATTCTGCTCAACGCGGAATTAGTGCTCCGCGCGTCGGCATGACTTGCCTACTATCATTGCCGGAGGAGCAGTTTCTACGGAGTGAGGCCCTCATCCGGGCATGGCGCGCACCCATTCCATGCGTTGTTTGAAATCTTTTGCGCCAAAGGCGAGCGAACCCATGACGATGGTTTCGGCACCAGCCCGGCGCAGACCCGGAACCGTGTGTTCTCGAATGCCGCCGTCGGCGGCCAGAATAATGTGCCGTTGCTGTGCCGCTATCATTGCACGCGCCTCGCACAAGCGCGGCTCCGCCTGTTCATCGAGGCCTTTGCCTCTCACGCCCATGAGTGTGCCGAGAAAGGTCAACATGCTGATACGATCCAGGAAAGGTTTGGCGGCGGAAACCGGGGAATGGAGCTGCATCACAATGCCGGATTTGAGGCCTTTGGCGTGAATGAGCTTCAGCGCCGCATCTGCATTTCCGTTCTCGGCATGGATGCTGATGAGGTCAGCTCCCGCTTCTGCAAATTGCTCGATTTGATCGAGGAGGATCGCGTCCGCGATCATAAGATGGACATGCAGGGGTTTTGCCGTGGCGCGGCGCGTTGCTCTGACAAGATCGGGGAAGAACAGCAACGCAGGTGAGAAATGTCCATCGGCCACGTCAATGTGAAAAATATCGGTGAAGGCTTCAACACGTTGGATGTCGTCAACCAAACGGCCGAGGTCAGCGGACCACAGGGACATCTCAGCAAGCAAACGGTCGCGCGGAAGTTTTTCGAGCCAATCAGTCGCTGGATGGAGGCCTTTTAAATCTGTCACGAGGTGCTTCCTTTTGAATTTAAAGACAGGAATTGGGCGACATTTGTACGAAATTCGGCAACATGCCTTGGTTTATCGGTCGCCTTCGGCGTGATTTCAACAAACTGCGAACCTGCTATCTTGCTGGCAAGCGTCAGCGCAAACTCTAGCGGATGAACCGCATCAATTTTATGACCGATGATGAGAGTTGGTACCGCAATAGCACACAACTCCGCCTCGCTAGCACCGGGACCATCACCAGCAATGGTCGCAAGCAGTGTGGCTGATGATTCAAGATCTTTCACTGAAAACAATTTTCTCAATGAGGCAAGATTGTCTGGTGCTTCACGCGCAAGCCGCTGAGCGGTTGCCGAGGACTCAAAATCTTCAAGCGTGCGCTGCCGTAAGTAACTTGCAACTTCAATAAAGGGTTTCATGTTTTCTGGTGCTGCACCCCACAACCATGCAGGCCGCGCAAGAATTAGCGCCCTCACCCGCGTAGGATTTTTGATCGCAACGCGCATTGCAATCGCAGCACCCATTGAAATGCCACCAATGACGAAACGATCAACACCACGGGAATCCGCGAAGGTCAGAATATCATCGGCAAAATTTGCTATTGAAATCTCGTTCGCTTTACCAAGGCTGGATTTCCCCTGCCCCCGGCATTCGAGAGTCAAGCGGCGAATGCCTTGGCCATCAGGAAACACTTCAGCCACCTGGACTTCATCACCACCGAGACCGTGCTGGAATATGACAGGCAGCCCTTCGCCACCGTCCCAACCACGAAGTGTTGCATCATCGCGCTGGAGGGTGAACCAACTCATGCCGAGACCACCCCGCGCAGAAATGCGGCAACGGCAGCAGCTTCCTGTTCGCAAAGCCCATGGGTGACAAGCGGGCCGTCAAATCCGGCGCTGCGCAGACAGCGGAAAAAATGCGGGAAGTCAATGACGCCGGAGCCTGCGGCAGTAAAATCGCCATTGGCGCGGCGGTCCTTGGCATGGGCCATAACAATTCGTGTGCCCAGAATATCGACGGCATGTGCAATGATCGATCGGCTCTCTTGGGGCAATGCTACTTCAAAAAGATTTGCCGGATCTAGCACAATGCGAAGGCGGGGAGATTTCAATTCATCGATGAGCCGCCGTGCCTGTTCGGCCGATGAGACAACATTGGCAAGCTCCGGCTCTATGCCGAGATCGACACCATTGTCTTCGGCCAGAACTACAACCCTGCCCATTTCTTCAAGCAGATCGTGCCAGGCTTCCTTGCTGGAATTTTCGGGATGATGCTTCCATTGGTCTTTCGAGTCGCGTGTTCCCGTGCAGAGCGTGACCAGCCTCGTTCCCATCAATAGTGCAGCGCGAATGACAGTTTCAATACGGGCAAGTCCGTCGGCACGAACTGCGGGATCAGGATGGATCATGTTGTAGGTGCCGGAGATTGCCGCAATGGCTACTCCAGATTCAACGCTCGCTTTGGCTATTTCATCGGCAAGAGCAGGAGCAATAGTCTCGGGCATTGTCGGCATGCCAAGGCAGGCCATGTTGAATTGCGCGACTTCGTATCCGGCTTGCTTGACAGCGTTCAACACGGGCAATGCGCCGATTGCAGAAAAAGTTTTGGCAAAGATGCCGACCTGCATCAGACCGGACCCTGTGCGTCACCGAGGCGAGTGGAGCGGCCTTTGCGAACCGACTCGGCAATGGCAACCATGGCGCGAACGGAGGCTACGCCATCAGCGATATCAGCGCCGCGCATGGGTTTTTTATCAAGTATGGTATCGGCAAAGCCTTCGAGCTGGCGGCGATAGAAATGTCCATCGGCTCCGAGCGGTCGCCGCCATGTCGCATCTTTCTCGGAGAAAATTTCTACGTCGGAGGATTTGTAGTACCAGGGATTGTAAGTCTTGGCGATGACGCTGCCGTTTTCGCCATAGAGCTGCAGGCCCTCGTGCCAGTCCATGCGTACGGCAACGGTAAGATCGAGGTGGCCCATGGCACCGTTGGCGAAGGTCACATCGATGAACCAGGAGTGGGCCCCAAATTTTTCGGTGAGCCTGGCGTTGACCTCAACGATTTCCCCGCAGAGAAAGCGTGCCGTATCGACGAGATGACTGCCATGGGCGAGCATGAAATATCGTCTGAGGTCGGCCTTGGGGTTTTCGCGAGGCTTCTTTGCGGCGGCGCTCAGAATAGGCAGAGGCTGCACGGCGTCGGTCATGGTGTAGCGGTGGGTGGAATCACAATACCAGGCCTTGAGGGCGAGTACCTCGCCCATTTCATCGCGCACGAAATCACGCGCGGCCTCCAGGCCAGGATCGAAGCGCTTCATGTGGCCGACTTGCAGGATCTTGCCAGAGGCTTTCACCGCAGCAGCGAGCGCTTCAACTTCTTCCACGGAAACACCAATGGGTTTTTCGCACAGCACATGCTTGCCCGCCGCAAGGGCGCGGCGTGAGGCTTCGACATGGTACGTATCGGAGGTGGCAATGATCACCGCATCAACTTCAGGATCGGCAAGCATGGCATCATAGTCGAGATATTTTCGCTGGGGCTGGTAGATGGCGGCCATGCGGTCCACCAGATCGCTTGCTACATCACAGATGGCATAAAGATCGGCGTTGCTCGCCTTTTGGCAGGATTCAAAATGGGCGAATTGCGCGATGGGTCCGCAGCCCAGCACCCCTACTCTCAGCCTGCGCTGTTGCTTGTTGGTCACTTCCCGCCTCAAAACCTAATTTGTTCATTGCTTGAACAAATTACATCAGTGTACACTTGAGTCAAGAGGCCGAGTCAAAAATGACCAACCAAATTTTCATCCGCAACATGAATGAACGCCGCGTTCTTACCCTGTTGCGGAAAGAAGGCAGCCTGTCGCGCGCGGAAATTGCGCGCCGTCTTTCGCTCACCCGTTCCGGTGTCACCTACCTGGTTGACGCGCTCCTCGAACAGAATCTGGTCGATGAAGCCACCGCTAACGCTGCCGCTACGCCCTCGCACGAACTCGGCAGGCCGGGCGTGGCGCTCACGCTGAACTCCACGGGTCATTACTTTCTGGGTGTCGAAATCGGTGTGGCCGTGGTGCGGCTTGCCCTTGTCGATATGGCGCTGGAACCGGCGCGGACAGAAACAGTTGACCTGCCCCAGTCACCGGATCCGCAATCTGCCATCAAACTGATCAAGAAATTTCTCGGCGATTGTGAAGCGGACAAGCGCTTCAAAGGCCGCATCCGGGCCATTGGTGTTACCGTGCCAGGGCTAGTGCGCAATGATGGCTTTGTACTTCATCTCCCCATCCTGGGATGGCGCAATGTGAATTTTCTCGCCCTTGCCGAGCAAAGTTTTAATATTCCGATCAGCATTGAAAACAACGCCAATGCCGCGGCCTTTGGCGAGGTCTATTGCAATCCCAAGCAATCGCACGACCTCATCCTGTTCCTGAAACTCGGCAATGGCTGCGGCGGTGCGGCCATCATCAACGGCCAATTGCTGCGTGGCACCAGCGGTGTGGCAACCGAGTTCGGACACATGCGCGTTTCAGATCACGGCCCGCGATGTCACTGCGGGCAAACCGGTTGTCTCGAAACCCATGTCAATCTTGCAGCGCTCGCCCGCTATCTCAGCGAGGCCGGAGCCACGATTGGCAACGACCCCGTAGAAGTCGCATTGGCCATGTCGGCCGGAGATCCGGCAGTGAAGGCCGCCGTGCAAATACTTGAAACCCATCTCGCCGTGGGGATGGTGAATCTTTGCAATATTTTCAATCCGAGCGACATTGTGTTGGGTGGATCGCTGCGCCCAATCCTTGCTTTGTGCCTCGAAAATTTGCGAGATGCAGTCAAGCACGGCATCGTGCCTGGCTTGCAACCACCGAATATCAATCTATCAAGGATCAGCCAGTACGAATGCGCCATTGGCGCCGCGGCCATCTGCCATCATGCCCAGTTCGATACGACCTCGCTCTCTCTCACGGGCAACGCCTGAAATTTTTGCACGGCCTATAACGGCCCCCTCGACCAAGTCATGCAGATGCAATAACGTCACTCCAAACCAGCGGTACAGAGGGATATCAAATGGCATCGGTCGGCGTTGTTGATGTGCGCAAATCCTACGGCGCACAGGAAATTATCCATGGCGTCTCGATTGATATTGAAGATGGAGAATTCGTCATTCTTGTTGGCCCCTCCGGCTGCGGAAAATCCACGCTTTTACGGATGATTGCGGGGCTTGAGCCCATTACCTCGGGTGACATTAAAATTGGCGAGCGGGTGGTGAATTTCCTGCCGCCGAAAGACCGCGATATTGCCATGGTGTTCCAGACCTATGCGCTTTATCCGCACAAGACGGTGGCCCAGAACATGGGTTTTGCTTTGATGCTTCGACGCGCGCCGAAAGCAGAAATTGAGGCCCGGGTGCGGCGTGCCGCTGAAATTCTTGATCTCATGCCCTACCTCGACCGGTACCCCCGGCAATTGTCGGGCGGCCAGCGCCAGCGCGTGGCCATGGGGCGCGCCATCGTGCGTGATCCCAAGGTGTTTTTGTTTGATGAGCCTCTGTCCAATCTTGATGCGAAGCTCCGGGTGCAGATGCGGGCTGAAATCAAGGAACTGCATCAGCGGCTCAAGACTACAACCGTCTATGTGACCCATGACCAGGTTGAAGCCATGACCATGGCAGACCGGATCGTTGTCATGCATGATGGAATTGTGGAGCAATCGGGAACGCCGCTCGAACTTTACGACAAGCCTGCCAACATGTTTGTGGCGAGTTTCATAGGCTCGCCATCGATGAACCTGATCAAAGGTACCATTCAAGGCAAGTCCAAACCTTCGTTTCTGACCGAAGATGGAATTTCATTGCCACTTGCCAAGGCGCCCTCGGCCTCTGATGGCCGGCCCGCCGTCTACGGCATCAGGCCCGAACATTTTACGCTCGGCGGCAAAGGGGTGAAGGCGAATGTGACGGTTATCGAGCCCACGGGATCAGAAACACAGGTCTTTGCGAAACTCGGCAAGCAGAAAATCGTGAGCGTATTCCGCGAACGGATTTCGGTGCGGCCGGGCGAAGACTTGTCAATGATGCCAAATCCAGGTGCTGCCCATCTCTTCGATGCGGACTCGGGCATGCGGCTCTAGTCATTCCAGATTTGTGTGCCGGACCCGCATGGATTCTGGCGTCTCACCGAGGCGGTGACGGAGCCTTAGAACAACCAACTCAAAGATGAGCATCATGGCAACCTCGAAGAGTGAGCCCAATGGCAGAACGGAGAGTTTTCCTGCCTGATCACTGGCCATGGTCTGGGCGGGGATAGGGAGCACGACATCAGCGCGGAGCGCCGCACCGCCCGATTCCTGGGCCGTGACCACGGCGGATTTTGCACCCGCCTTCCTTGCAATATTCATAAGCGCTTCAATTGTCGTGAAATCGCCTGGACCTGCCGAGACAATCAAAAGGTCACCCGCGCCCAAAGGGGGTGTCGTCATGTCCCCAACAACATGGGCATCAATCCCCAGGTGGAAAAGGCGCATGGCGAGGCCCCGCATTTGCAGGCCCTCGCGACCGAGGCCATGGAGTGCCACACGCCTGGCGCCGACAATAGCTTTGATAAAACCTTCGATATCGGTTTCCTGCACATTGTCCAAAACGACAGACAGATCGGCAAGAGCGCGGGCGCCCATGTTCTTAATCTTGTCAGTATCGGCCACTTGCCCTTCCTTCCGATTTCTTTCATTCTTTCCCGGCTCGTGACAGGAAACAGGAATGACGGCAAAATTCAAGAACGTTTTTGGCGACAAAAAACCGATCATCGCCATGGTGCATTTCGGCGCCTTGCCGGGTTCGCCTTTGCATGATGCGAAGGCAGGATTGGACAGGATCGTTGCAGGTGCGCGTCATGACCTAGTCGCGTTGCAGGCCGCCGGTGTTGATGCGGTGATGTTTGGCAACGAGAATGACAGGCCTTACGAATTCAAGGTCGATATGGCTTCCACTGCTACCATGGCTTTTGCCATTGGCGCGCTGCGTTCCGAGATCAAGGTGCCGTTTGGGGTGAATGTGTTGTGGGATCCCATGAGTTCCATGGCCTTGGCTGCCGCCACAGGCGCATCTTTCGTACGCGAGATCATGACGGGGACATATGCCTCTGACATGGGACCGTGGAATCCGGATGCGGGAGCTGCGCTACGTTACCGCGACAGACTGGGACGGAGTGATGTTGCCGTGCTTTACAATGTCTGTGCAGAATTTGCCTATTCGCTGGATCGGCGGAGCCTGGCAGACCGGGCCCGCAGCGCCGTGTTCTCAAGCATTCCCGATGCCATTCTTGTCTCCGGCACCATTACCGGCGAAGCTGCTGCAATGTCTGATCTTGAAGAAGTGAAAAAGGTTTTGCCCGATACGCCAGTGCTGGCCAATACAGGTGTGAAGCACGCAACCGTGGCCGATGTTCTTCAGGTGGCAGACGGTGTGATAGTCGGTTCATCACTCAAGTATGATGGCAATACCTGGAATGCGGTTGACCCCGAGCGCGCGGCGGATTTCATGCGCATCGTGCGGGCTACGCGGAAGGGCTGAATGAAATGAAAGAGCGGCTGCGCAAACTGACAAGTGATCTGATGCTCATTCCGGGTCTCAGCGGCCATGAGGACCGGGTGCGTCGGGCCATTGTGAAGGAATTGGACAAGCTTGGCCTCGCCTCCAAAACTGATCGTCTCGGCAATTTGTTTGCGACGATTGAAGGCGATCCGAAACTGCCAAGTGTGATGCTGTTTGCACATATGGATCAGCTTGGCTTCGTGGTGCGCAAAATCGAAAGCAATGGCCTGATCCGAGTTGAACGGCTGGGAGGCGTGCCTGAGCGGGCACTTGCATCGCAAGCTGTTCTCCTGTGCGTTGGCGAGGGGCGCGACGTTGCTGGCATCATAGCCAACAAGAGCCACCACGCCACGACGTCGGAGGAAAAATATAAAGTCTTACCTTACGCGGATATCTTCATTGATGCGGGATTTGCCAGTGCAGACGCCGTGCTGGCGGCAGGTGTCAATATTGGCACGCCGGTTGTTTATGAACCCAAGGTACTCACTCTTGCCGATGGAAGAATTGCGGGAACCTCCATTGATGACCGGGCAGCCTGCGCTGTGGTCATTGAAGTTGCCCGCGCGCTGCTTCAGACCAAGAAGCTGCCGACGATACATATTCTGTTCTCGGTGCTTGAGGAGTTTAACCTGCAAGGTGCCGTGACCGCGGCGCGCAAGCTTGCGCCCGACATTGCCATCCAGCTTGATCTCATCCTTGCGACCGATACGCCAGACATGGCGGCTCGAGGTGATGTAATACTAGGCGCAGGCCCTGCCATGAGCATGTACAGTTTTCATGGGCGGGGCACACTGAACGGAACAATTCCCCACCCTGCCCTCGTCAGTCTCTTTTCTTCGACTGCTACCGAGCAGAAACTGAACCTGCAACGCAGCGCCCATGTCGGCGCACTCACCGATTCATCCTATGTGCAATTGCTGCATGAAGGTATTGCCGTCATCGATCTTGGTTTTCCCTGTCGTTACACGCATTCCTCCCTGGAAGTTTGCGATCCCGCAGACCTTGCCGGCCTCACTCAGTTGTTGATCGCAGGGATCGCGCGTATTGATCAGACATTCTCTCTCGACCGGGACCGCTACACCTGATGACATATTACCTCGGCATCGATATTGGAACATTCGAGTCGAAGGGAATTCTGAGCGACCAACAGGGCAATATCATTGCCGGTGCTGCAAAGCCCCACAAGATGCTGGTTCCGCAGGCGGGCTGGGCAGAGCATCGCCCAATTGAAGACTGGTGGGATGACTTCACATTCATCAGCAAAAAACTGCTTGTCGACAGCAAAATAGATCCAAAAGATATTAGAGCTGTAGGCGCTAGCGCCATCGGGCCTTGCATGCTGCCGGTGAATGAAGCGGGCGAGCCACTGATGAATGCGGTGCTCTACGGCGTCGATACGCGGGCCACAAAGGAAATAGACGAACTCACCGCGCGGATTGGGGCTGACCGCATTCTCGATTACTGCGGCAATACGCTGACCTCGCAATCGGTGGGACCTAAAATTCTCTGGCTCAAGCGCAACCGGGCAGACATCTTTGCCAAGACCCACAAGATTCTCACCTCCACCTCCTATCTGGTTTACAGACTCACCGAAAGATTTGTGATCGATCATTATACGGCTGCTAATAGTGCGCCGCTCTATTCGGCGGAGCGCCAGGCATGGAGTGATGAACTGGTATCCGACATCATTCCGGTTGAACGCTTGCCAGATATTATTTGGACAACCGACATTGCAGGCACAGTGACACATAAGGCCGCGGAGGAAACTGGATTGGCGATTGGAACGCCCGTCATTTGCGGCACTGTGGATGCGGCGGCAGAAGCAATCAGCGTAGGCGTGCTGGAGCCGCGCGACATGATGCTGATGTATGGCTCGACCATCTTCATTATTGCGATTACGTCCAAGCGCGTGAAAGATGGCAGGCTGTGGTATGCGCCGTGGCTCTTTCCGGGCCAGCATGCGTCAATGGCAGGCCTTTCAACTAGCGGCACCCTCACCCACTGGTTTCATGAGACGCTGGCGCGGGAGCTTGATCCCGCCCGGGCCATGGAAGTCCTCGTTGCTGAAGCGAGCGCGTCACCGCCGGGTGCGAAAGGTCTTGTCATGCTGCCCTATTTCTCCGGGGAGCGCACGCCCATCCATGATACCCATGCCAAGGGTACAATCTTCGGGCTCAATCTAACTCACGCACGCGGCGATCTCTTTCGCGCGGCGCTTGAAGGCATTGCCTTTGGCACACATCACATCCTTGAAACCTATGATGATGTCGGTGAAACGCCACAGAACATTTTTGCGGTTGGCGGGGGCACGCGAAACAGGGTCTGGACTCAGGCGACATCGGATATTTCCGGCAAAACTCAAATTCTGCGCAGCAAATCCATGGGGGCTTCCTATGGCAATGCCTTCCTCGCGGCAATCGCGGTGGGTGACGCGAGGCTGGAAGACATCAAAACCTGGAATCCGGTTGCCTCGGAATTCATTGCCAACACAGAACATGCTGAAATTTATCACAAACACTATGGAGTGTTTCGCAAGCTCTATGAGCGCAACCGCGACCTGATGAAGGAGTTGGGAGGTTAATCGCGTCTTAGGGCTTGATCATCTTTATGTGCTGCGATGACCTCTACTTTTCCTCGCCCCTTGGGGGAGAGGAAGGGGCCCGCGCGGTACGCGCGGGAAGGTGAGGGGGAACGGGTCTCGCAAGTGAATCACCTGCTCCCCCTCATCCTCCCAAGCTTCGCTTGGGCCCCGCCTTCTCCCCACTGGGGAGAAGGAAAAAAGGGAATTTCGATTCAAGCAAAGTTGCTCACGCTCTAGGCCCCCAAAAACTGGTCAATGTCGCGTCTTGTAATAAGCCCGGCTGACGCGCCCGAGCGTGACACGGCAAGCGCACCTGCCGCAGCGGCGCGCTTCAGCGATTGCTGCAAGGGCAGGCCCTCAAGCTGGGCGGTTACAAAAGTTGCGAGATAGGCATCACCTGCGCCAACACTATCAACAACCTTGGCGAAATAACTTGGCTGGAAAAGAGCCTTGCCGCGCTGAACCGCGGCACTGCCCGAAGAACCTGCCGTAACAATGACCAGTTCAACGCCGGACTTCTTAGCCAGTTCTGCTGCGGCTGGTGGGCTTTCAGCAGTGGAAAATGTGCGCCCGAGCAATCTTCCCGCTTCGAAGGTATTGACGATGAGAACCGATACCGCCTGCAACAGTTCTTTCGGAATTTCAGCCAAACCATCAGGTGCGGGCGAGGCATTGAGCACAACATAGCGCCCCTTGGCCTTGGCGATGCGCGCCGCCGGGATGGAAACCGCAACGGGCAATTCCAGTTGCAGGATGAGGGCATCCGCCTTTTCAAGGGCAGCGCGGTGGGATTCAATATCCGCTGCAGTCAGCCTGCCAGCCGCACCGCTGACGATGATTGACGAGTAATCGCCTTCGGCCACGAAAACCGTGCTGGCGCCCGTTGGCTGGGATGCGTCAACTGTGATGAGCGAAGGATCAACACCCCTTGATGTGAGATGTTCAAACAGCTGGCGGCCAAACGCGTCATCGCCAAGGCGCGTAAGGATGAAAGCGTCGGTTCCACATTTGACCAATTGACAGGCCTGGTTTCCAGCCTTGCCGCCGGGCGATGTGGTGAAGCCTTGGCCTACAACGGATTCACCGCGACCCGGTAACCGCTTCGCGGTCGCAATGAGGTCCATATGGACGCTACCGAGAACGATGGCGGACGGTATCTTGTCTTCAGTCATTGAAAAGCAATCCTTGCATGAGCCGCGTTGCAGTTACAGCGTCCTGCTCCGTCTGGGCCTGGCGCAGTTCTTCCAGTGGTACCCGGTCGAGCAGCCGCAACATGCGTTGCACGGTTTTCACATTGGCCGCACATTCACGGGCTGGATCGACTCGGTCCGGGAACGTATCGAAATAGAGAGTACCAGAAAAACCGCCATTGCGGAGTTCCGCGAGCAATTCCAGCGTGTGCCACGGATGAACTGATCCCACCATCAGGCCATCATCGGCCGGGCCATTGCCGTCATTGAGGTGAACACCGAAGAGCTTGCCCGCGCGCAATGCGAGCGAGGCTGCTGCTGCCGGTTGTTCACCGGCCATGAGGGCATGGCAGAAATCAAGGGTCACCCCAAAATTGGCGAGCCCAACATCTTGAACCGCAAGCAATGAATCCGACATTGATCGAATAAGCGAGGTTCTGCGCGGGTCATTTGGCTTGTATTCAACACTCACGCGCAATTTCGGATTGCGCTTTGCAACCTGATGAAATCCGGCAATTTCCAAATCCCACATAGCGCGATAATTTGCCTGAAAGGGATAATCATAACCATCGGGGCCCATCCAAAGTATCACATGTTCGATGTTGTTCTGCGACGCGAGATCGACGGCTTCGCAGGCCGTGCGGATTGCCCGCTCCCGATTCTCGGGCTTGGGATGGGTAAAGGCGCCATGGACAAAATCCGGTCCGTCCCACCGAAGATTGAGGGCTGTCACGGCGAGGCCCGCATCCGCCGCTGCCGCAAGGACGGACTTGTTGCCGTCGCCCGTGAAGTGTTGAGGATAATTCAACTCGACAGCCGACACGCCCGAAACTTCCGCCACTGCCCGCACGGCTTGCTCGGCTGAAAGCGCCGTACTGTTTTTAGAACGGAACGAATTCAACCGCGTTGCAAAACGTTGCTCTGATTCAGCCATATTTCCTCTCGCCGGTTGTGCGCTGCAACAGCATTAACATGATTTACATGCGTAAAAAATAACTTCGCGAGCCCCCGCATGAATTGACATCGCGGAATTGGCGCGCATAGTATCAAGTGCCTTCGTCACCTACGGAATATCAAGCGCTTTCCAAAAATCAGAAAGCAAAATCACCGGTGACTTTGCAAGAAGAATTATAACCCACTGGGAGGATCC
>CAZHCO010000092.1:0-6780 GCA_964530965.1 uncultured Aestuariivirga sp.
ATTTTCATGGACTCATCGTGAATGAGTTCCACCGCCTCGTCGGGCACCATCTGGTAGGTTGGAATGCTGCGTACAAGCGTAGGAAACGACGCCATGGGAACCGCACGCAAGGCTCTCCGGCCTTCGCGCCCGCCGCTCCGCTTGCCCGTTGCCGTCACTTGTTTTGCCAGTTCCATCGTATTGATCATCATGCGCTCGCTTTTGTCGCTCCATTGAGCACCTCGCCGGGTCATGAATCAACCGCAGTTCGCCACATCCATTGATTGAATATATCTCAAGTGACATGGCTCAGCAGAAAATCCCGCAGCACAAGCGCCTCACGCGACAATTCCGAATTGTTGTTCCAGCAAATATAGAATGAACCGGGCGCCGGCATCTCCGCACTGGTGACCTGTACAAGTTTGCGCCGGTCCAGCAGCGGCTTTATGAGCTTGCGCCATCCCAGAACCAGTCCCTGCCCATCCTGGGCTGCCTGCAAGGCAATCACGTAGCTGTTGAAACGCCGCACGCTGAGCCGTTTGTGCGGAGCTTCGTTCACACGCAGGAAGTCAGGCCAAGTCGTCCAAGTCCAATCCGTGCCTTCAACCGAGAGCAAGGGGTGGGCGGAGAGATCGCGCGGTGACTTGATCTTATGCTGGCTGGCATAGCTGGGGCTTGCCGCTGCAATGATCGTATCATCGAAAAGCTTGTGTGTACCCTCGTTGGGCCAAACGCCGTTGCCATAACGCACGCGCAAATCCACATCGGCGCGAAACAGGTCCTGGGCCCGGTCTGAGATCATGTGGTCGATGATGATATCCTGATGGGCGTTCCAGAAATCGCCAAGCCGCGGCATAAGCCAATGCTGGGCAAAGGCATTGGTGGTGCCAATGGAAACAATCCGCACCTTGCAGGTGCGGCGGATTTCCTGGAGATTGAGGGCAAGCCGCTCAAAAGTCTCTTTCAAACTGTGGTACAGGGCTTCTCCTTCGAGGGTGAGCTGCAATGCCCGGTGCAAACGAATAAACAGGGCACAGCCAAGCTCCTCTTCCAGTGCCTTAACCTGCTTTGAAACCGCACCGGCCGTGACATTGAGTTCAGCCGACGCGCGTGTGAGGCTCAAATGCCGCGCCGCTGATTCAAAAGCGGCAAGTGCATTGAGTGAAGGAAGTCCATAATAGCGGCGCACCATGATGGAATTCACAAAAGCACAGATGCTACGATTGAGTAAAGCTCACGCCACAAAGTGGCGGGATGGGAAGTGGTTTTGTGCACTGCAACCTTAGTCTTACAACTAAGGTTGACCTTGTCCATGCCCACCGCCACAATGCCGACTCAGGGGAAGACTTGACGCAAAACGCCGCACCGGGGGGTGCAATGCTCAAGTTATTCTAGGGAAACCAATATCGTCCGGGTCCCCTCGGATGTGCAGGGAGGGGCCAAATGGCTGATCATAAATTGACTGAGGACGAAAAAGTCCTCCACGGAATGGGTTATGCCCAGGAACTAGCTCGCCGTATGGGCGGGTTCTCGAACTTTGCTATTTCATTTTCCATCATCTGCATTCTCGCTGGCGGCATTACAGCCTTCCCGGTGGCAATGTCTTCTGGCGGCGGTTTCTCCGTAGCCATCGGCTGGATCATCGGCGGCGTATTCGCGCTGGTGGTGGCAGCCTCTGTTGGCCAAATCGCCTCGGCCTATCCTACCGCTGGTGGTCTCTATCACTGGTCATCCATTCTCGGCGGTCGCGGCTGGGGCTGGATCACAGCTTGGCTTAACATGGTAGGCCTCATCTTCGTTGTGGCCTCGGTGAACTTCGGCGTTTACCTTCTGCTCAAGGACCTCGTGCTTACGGGTGTCTTCGGCATGGATACATCGGCCTGGGGTGCATGGCATGCCAGCATCTTCATCACAATATTTGCGATTACCCAAGCGCTGTTCAATCACTTCGGTATCAAAACCACCACAATGCTTACCGATTTTTCGGGCTATTTGATCTTCGTGATTGCCATCTTGCTCACCTTGTCAATGCTGATCTGGGGTGCAAGCTTTGATCTTTCCCGTCTCTTCACCTTCGTGAATAACACGGGCGAACCTGGCGGCTTGGTTGTTCCAGAACCGCGTACGGCACTGGTGGCCTTCCTGATCGGACTTCTCTATCCACTCTACACGATCACCGGCTTTGATGCTTCCGCCCATACATCGGAAGAGACCTTGAATGCGCGAACCGCTGTGCCAAAAGGCATGTTGCATTCCGTGTTCTGGTCGCTGCTGTTTGGTTTCTTCCTCGCCGCATCGTTCATTCTAGCGATGCCCGACACTGCACTGGGTGCGAAGGACGGCTTCAACTCCTTCTTCAACCTCTTCAACAACCTGCCAATGCCAGCATTCCTCAAGGCAATTCTGGCCATCGGCATCGTGATTGCAAACTATATCTGCGCGCTGGCGGGCATGACCTCGACGTCGCGCATGATTTACGCCTTCTCGCGTGACGGCGGCCTTCCGGCGTCGAAGTTCCTTTCGACAATCCACCCAGTGCATCGCACGCCAGTGAACGCCATTTGGCTCACCGCCGCTCTCTCAGCGTTCGCCTGCTACTATGCGCCGTTCATGTTCGCGCTTGCCGCAGGCTGTGCCCTGTTCCTCTACATCTCCTATGCCATGCCGGTTGCAGCCGGTCTCATGGCGGAAGGCAAGACGTGGACGGAATTTGGCCCATTCCGCTTGGGCGTCTGGTCGAAGCCTCTTGCGGTGGTCACCTGTATCGGCGTGATTATTCTCGCCTATGCTGGCATCCAGCCACCCTTCAACCCGATCATCCTGCCCCTGTTCCCGGATATCATGTTCCCGCTGAACCAGTTGACCAATCCGCTGATCTTCCTGGCGGTGGCCTTGGCCATTGGCTGGTTTGCCAGTGAAAGCAAGCGCTTCAAGGGTCCTCCGATTGGTGCGGAAATCGCCAAGCGTCAGGCCATCATTGCGGCCCAGGAAAAGGCCCTCGCTGCAGCTGCTGGCGAGTAACTGAATACCAATAGTTGAAAAGGGCGGCCCCGTGCCGCCCTTTTTCGTTCCGCTCACGAAAGGCCGTTGGCCGTGACAGGCCCCAGCGCCTATACCCTCGCGGCCCAAGTCCGGGCAGCACAGCAGGAAAAAATATTTCCTCCCTTTCACATTGACAGCCAATCGATTTTAGGTGGACACTGCCGTCAACGGGCATGACGGTTGAAGTAAATGTCCATAATCAGGGAGAAAAAGAATGAATCTGAAATCGACTTGGAAATCTGCCGTGTTCGCCGCAATAGCGGTTGCGGCTCCAATTCTGGCGCCAACCTCCGCTGGTGCGGTTGAATCAAACGACCCGATCAAAATCGTGCTGTTCGACTGGACCAGCGTCAATCTCAATTCCAAGATACTGGGCGGCGTTCTCGAAAAGCTCGGATACACCGTCGAATACCCTACTGGTGATTATCTCTCGAGCCTCACAACCAGCCTCACCAATGGTGACGTGACGCTGGGTCTTGAATACTGGGACACCACGGCAGGCGAAGCCATGAAGGCCTCGGAAGCAACCGGCCAGACGGAGCGGCTCGGCACCCTGGGACCAAAGGCCAAGGAAGAATGGTGGTACCCCCTCTACATGAAGGAAAAATGCCCCGGCCTTCCCAATTGGGAAGCCCTGAAGGACCCCAAATGCGCCGAAGCATTCTCAACTGCGGAAACGGCTCCCAAGGGCCGTTATGTCGGCGGCCCGGTAACCTGGGAAGGCTTTGACGATGAACGCGTCGAGGCTCTTGGCCTGCCCTTCACCGTCATCCATGCAGGCACTGACGCCGCGATGTTTGCCGAGCTTGACTCCGCTTATCAGCGCAAGGCCCCCGTCATGCTGTGGGTCTATTCCCCCCATTGGGCCCCTGCCAAGTACGAAGGCGAGTGGGTCCAGTTCCCCGACTATACGCCGGAATGCTATGGCGATCCCAAATGGGGCATCAACCCCGACAAGGCCCATGACTGCGGCAAGCCCCATGGTGAAATTTGGAAGTTTGGCTGGGCCGGCATGAAGGACAAATGGCCGGTCGCCTACAAGGTTGCCAAAGCTTTCCAGGTTGACGCGAATGAACTGAATGCGATGTCGGGTCAGATTGACCTTGATGGAAAGACAATCGAGGATGTCGCCGCTGCCTGGGTTGCTGCCAACGAAGCGAAATGGAAAGCCTGGGCTCAATAAGTCGGCATCAGGGGCGACGTTCATGAAAACGAAAATATCGGACGCTGAAATTCAGCGTCCGGTCAAGCTATTGTGCCGTAATTTGTGGAAAGTGTTTGGCCCTAACGCCGCCAAATTCATGCATGAGCGCAATGGCTTGGCGACAGCCGCCGAACTGGATAAGGCTGGGCTGGTCGGCGCGGTGCGCAACACAACGCTTGATGTGCGCGAAGGCGAAATCTTCATCGTCATGGGTCTCTCGGGATCCGGAAAATCGACGCTGGTGCGCTGCCTGTCGCGCCTGATCGAACCCACCACAGGCGAGCTGATTTTCGATGGCAAGGACTTGCTAAAGGCCAGCGAAACTGAACTTATCAATATCCGGCGGCACAAAATGGGCATGGTATTCCAGCACTTTGCTCTGCTGCCCCATCTCACCGTATTGGAGAATGTGGCCTTTCCGCTGTCGATCCAGGGCATTGGCAAAGCCGAGCGCGAAGCCCGCGCCCACAAGATGATTGATCTCGTCAGTCTCAACGGGCGCGAGCATCACTTTCCGTCTGAACTTTCCGGTGGTCAGCAGCAGCGCGTCGGCATTGCACGCTCGCTCGCCGTGGAACCCGAAATATGGTTCCTTGACGAGCCGTTCTCCGCCCTTGATCCTCTGATCCGCCGTGAAATGCAAACCGAATTGATGCGGCTGCAAAGTGTTCTCAAGAAAACGGTGGTTTTTATCACCCATGACTTCGACGAGGCTATCCGGCTCGCCGACCGGATTGCGATCATGAAAGATGGCGAGATCATCCAGATCGGAACCCCAGAGGATCTCGTCAAAAATCCCGCCACCGACTATGTGGCTGAATTCACCGCAGACGTGAACCGGGCCAAGGTGCTGTCGGCGCGCGCTCTGATGGGGGCGGCAACACCTAAGTCCAGCGGGCGGGAGAGGGTTCCAGCAAGGGCCAAGATCGCAAGCTTCGCGGCAGCAATCGTGGATTCACCCGAGCCTTTCGCAGTTGTGGACGACGACGGCGAGGTAATCGGTGAAATTTCACCGAAATCCGTGATCAACCTGCTTTCCGGAAAGGACAGGGGAGCGGGCGCATGAGCGATTTCGCGCTGTCAACTGCACGGGCACACAACGGAAAACGGGCAGGACAAATCGCTGTCGCGGCGATGATTGTTGCAACCGCTGCTATTCTACTGTTTCCCGATGCCCTCTCGGCGCTGGCCAAGTATCCGGATGGCCTGATCATTCCTTTCAAGGACTGGGTTGGTGCCTTCATGGCATGGCTCAAAACGAATTTTACGTGGCTAACCCGGTCGCTCGCCGCGGCAGTCGATGTGCCCCTGCGGTTTGCCTTCAGCCTGCTCGCCAAGGGCTTCAAGTTCGGGAATGGAGAGGCTGCCTGGACCCTGCCGCGCCTGTCGTGGCTTGGTGTGACATTTGTGATGGCCTGGCTCGGTTACATCTTTGGCGGCCTTCGTCTGGCGGCACTGTGTGGTTTCGGATTTCTCGCCCTTCTCCTCTTCAAGGTGTGGGACAATGCGATGCTCACTTTGGCGCTTATTGTTATTTGCGTGCCCTTTTGTGTCGTGTCGGGGCTGCTCCTCGGCATCTGGGGATATTTCTCGCCGCGCATCAATCGTTGGCTGATCACACCGGCACTCGACCTCATGCAGACCATGCCGACCTTTGCCTATCTCATCCCGATGCTGTTGCTGTTTGGCGCGAGCCCGGTTTCAGCCTTGCTTGCGACGGGGCTTTTCGCAACACCTCCCATGGTGCGGGCAACGGTGCTGGGCCTCAACAAAGTGCCCCAGGAGATCAAGGATTTCGCTGACATGGCGGGATGCACAAAAGCGCAAAAACTGTGGCGTGTCTTGCTGCCATCGGCAAAGCCCTCTCTCATGATCGGTGTCAACCAGGTGATCATGCTGGCACTCAACATGGTCATCATCTCATCGATGATCGGCGCAGGCGGACTTGGCTACGATGTGCTGCTGGCGCTCCGGGCCTTGAAGATAGGCCAGTCCATGGAGGCAGGTCTTGCCATCGTTATCATGGCGGTGGTGCTTGACAGGCTAAGCCAGGCCATGGCGCACAAACGGCCGGAAGCTGTCACTGCCGCGGGGTTCTGGGGACGGCACACCAACGCCATTTTGGCCATTGGCGTGCTCGTTGTTACCACACTTCTCAGCACGGTTTTACCGGCGCTGAACAAGCTGCCCGATTCCCTGACATTCACAACGGCACCCTATTGGAAAGCGGGCGTCGACTGGATCACCATCAATTTCTTCGACGCCATTGAAGCAATGCGGGTTTTTGTTCTGCTCAACTTTCTCAATCCGCTGCGGGCGGGCTTCGAGGCCCTGCCGTGGTTTGGCGTTTTGCTGGTTTTGACCGCCGTGGGTTGGCGTCTCGGGGGATGGGGGCTGGCCCTAGTGATCGCTATCCTCACGGGTTTTTGTGCAACGACCGGATTATGGGTTCCGGCAATGCAGACGCTTTACCTCTGCGGCGTTTCAGCCCTTGTGGCTTCAGCCCTCGGCATACCCGTAGGCCTCTGGTGTTCGCGCAGCGACCGGGTTTCGGC
>CAZHCO010000093.1:0-13745 GCA_964530965.1 uncultured Aestuariivirga sp.
TTTCAGAAGGATGCCCGCCATGCCAAGACTGTTTACCGGCGTTGAAATTCCCACCGATGTTTCCTTTGATCTTGAAATCATGAAGGGGGGCATCATCGGAGCCCGCTGGATAGACAGGGAATCCTTTCACATCACATTACGATTTATCGGCGATATTGATGGGAGCCTTGCCCGCGAGATTGCCTATGAGCTTGACGGGGTCGAGGCGCGGCCCTTTTCGCTCCGCATGAAGGGGATTGACGTTATGGGCGGCAACAAGCCCCATACGCTTTTTGCCGGAATCGAGGAAAGCGCTGAATTGCGGCGGCTGCAATCCATTCACGAACGGATCGCCCAGGTCCTGGGGCTTCCGGCGGAACAGCGGAAATTTGTGCCGCACGTGACCTTGGCCCGGCTCAGGGAGCCAGATTTGCAGGGCCTGCATCGGTTTGTGGCCTCCCATAATCTTTACCGCAGCCGGATTTTTGAGGTTGGCCGTTTTGTGCTATTCTCTTCCAGGCCAACGCGGGGCGGTGGGCCCTATGCGGTTGAGGAATCCTATGATCTGCAAGCGGTGCAATGACCGATAAGGTTCTGGTGGGCGTGCCACGGGCTAAAATCCTGGGCGAGCTTGAGGGCTGGTCGGAAGCCAAAGGCAGGGATGCCATTGTTAAAACCTTCCAGTTCAAGTCCTTCAGCCAGGCCTGGGGTTGGATGAACCGGGTAGCGCTGTTGGCTGAGAAAATGGACCACCATCCGGAATGGGTTAACGTCTATGGCCGGGTTGATGTGACGCTTTCCACCCATACGGCGGGCGGGGTTACAGAAAAGGATATCGCTCTAGCGCGTAAAATGGATGCATTTGCCCGTTAAGTCTTTTACAACTCAGTAACTTGACGAAGGGATGAGGTCACCCCATATTTGGCCCAAGTTGTTTTTGGAGGAGAATTCCATGGCCGACACGAGATACCAACCCCAAACCCGCACAGGCACGCAGGTCCAAATTGACCTGGGTCTTCGCTCCTATATGCTGGGTGTCTATAACTACATGGCGCTGGGCGTGGCTTTCACCGCCATCGTTGTCATGGCGGTTGCGGCAAACCCCGCCGCACTTGAAGCGGTTAATTCCCTGAAATGGGTGTTTTTCATTGCGACATTGGGCTTGGGCTTCTTTGCGCCCCGCCTGATTTTTTCCGGCAACACGGCGCTGGCGCATGCCGCCTACTGGGGTTACTGCGCCCTCTGGGGCCTGATGATTGCGCCCATGGTCGGCTACTACCTGGGACTTGATTCCAGCTTGGTTTACCGGGCCTTCCTGATCTCGGCGGCGACCTTTGGTGCCACCAGCCTGGCGGGCTATGTAACAAAGCGTGATCTTTCAGGCTTTGGCGCCTTCTTCATGATGGCTTCCATCGGCATCATCATTGCCATGCTGGTCAACGTGTTCTTCATGCAGAGCTCCATGTTCAGCCTTATCACCTCGGTTGTCACCGTTCTCCTGTTCGCAGGCGTTACGGCTTACGAAACCCAGATGATCAAGGAAATGTATGTGGATGGTGACGCGGTAGGCGTTGCCAAGGGCAAGTCCATATTTGGCGCTTTCGCCCTCTATGGAAGCTTCGTGACCATATTTGTGCATGTCCTGAACATCATGGGCATCATGAGCCGCGAATAAAGCTTTACAGCTTACTGAATATGAAAGCCCCGGGTGGAAACGCCCGGGGCTTTTTCATGTGGTGGCAAGCCGCGGTTTTTTGATCAGCACCCGCAGGACCTGGGCTAGGTCGTGACCGCGCTTCAGGATTAGCCCGCCTTGGGCAATGACGGCATAGAGCCCCTGTTTGCGGGCAAGTCCGGGGTTCTTCACGATGCGGTAGAGGGGCACTTCGGTGGTGCGGCGGAAGATGGAGAAGGTTGCCACATCGCGGCCAAAATCCATCGCGTAATCGCGCCATTCGCCTTCGGCGACGTGCATGCCATAGAGATTAAGAATAAGGTTTAACTCTTTGCGATCAAAGGAAATTTGCGCCGGGCCACTGTTCCACTGGCCTGTGGTCCCCCGCCCGGGTTCGGAACGAGGGAATGGAATTATGGGTTCCAGTTCACTCAAACGTCGTATCTCCGTCCTTTGTGGAAACTAATGATGAACCTAGCCGGGGTGGTTGGCAAGCGGTTCGATCAGGTCCCATTTGTTTCCGAAGGCATCCTGGAATACAACGACCTTGCCATAGGCCTCCGAGCGGGGTTCCTCCAGAAAATCAATCCCGGCCTGTTTGAACCGGGCATAATCACGGTCAAAATTAGCGGTTTTCAGAATGAGAAAAACCCGTCCGCCTGCCTGATCCCCAATGGCCGCAGATTGATTGGTCGAATCAGCCTTGGCGAGAAGCAGGCCAGTTTCACGACTTCCCGGCGGGGCGATAACGACCCAACGCTTTGTATTGGAGAGTGGTGTATCCTCGACAATCTTGAACCCAAGTCTGCCGACGTAGTAGGCGATGGCTTTATCGTAGTCTGGAACCAGCAGAGTTACTGCGGAGATATGTTGCTTCATGGGCTCCGCAAATATCATGTTTTGCTGGCTTTGGCGGGCAAAATTTGGGTTATCCTTCACGCAATTGTCGTGATCTCGATACGGAAACCTGTTCATGTTTCGCGGCGGAGTACAAGTTAGTTCAGTGTCAAAATTCGCAGTTTTGCCGCAATTACGGCAAGTCTTCGCCAAGATGGAGGTCAATATTCCCCTTGTTGCCTCTAAGGCCCGGCTGGAGTTGAGCGTCGGAATCTCAGCCCCCCAGCCCCCCGGAGCTTATGATCTGGCCGGGTCCCCTAGTTACGCGTTAGTTTGTGAGGCGTTTGAGTGAAATTCGCGACCGGCTAACCCCGGTCGCTTTTTTTATGGCCGGGCTTGACCAAAGTTGCTGGCCGTCCGATATCGCTGTCTAACTCACGAGGGGCAAGATGGCGGTAGCGGCAAAGAAGACGAATCCGGGGTCTCACGAATTTCAGGCAGAGGTCACCAAACTTCTGCATCTCATGGTGCACTCGGTCTATTCCGACCGGGACGTTTTCCTGCGCGAGCTGATTTCCAATGGGGCCGATGCCTTGGACAAGCTGCGGTATGAGGCCATTGCCCAGCCAGTTCTTCTGGAAGATGCGCCGCTTCTCAATATTGTTATTACGCCCGACAAGGCGGCCAAGACCCTGACCATTGCCGACAGCGGCATTGGCATGGGCGAAGATGAGCTCATTGATAATCTGGGTACCATTGCCAAGTCCGGCACCCAGGCCTTTGTGGAAAAGGCGGGCCAGGGGGTTAATCTCATTGGCCAGTTCGGAGTCGGCTTCTATTCGGCATTTATAGTGGCAAACCTCGTGGAGGTCATGTCGCGCAAGGCCGGAACGGACGAGTCCTTCACCTGGGCCTCGGAAGGTGCGGGCACGTTTACGGTTGTTCCCGCTGAGAAGGGGCCACGCGGCACTACCATTGTCCTGCATCTCAAGGATGATGCGCTTGAATTTCTTGAGGGCTGGAAAATTGAACAGGTGGTGCGCGCCTATTCCGATCATATCGGCCATCCGATCATGCTGGTTGATGGCAGCGAGGCTCCCAAGCAAGTCAATACGGCCAATGCCATCTGGACGCGTTCAAAGACAGAAGTCACGGCGGAGCAGCACAAGGAATTCTTTGGGCATGTTTCTGGATCCTATACGGACCTGGCACTCACCATCCATTACCGGGCCGAGGGACGACATGAATATACGGTCCTGCTCTATGTGCCCGCCGAACGGCCCTTCGATCTCTATGATCCCGAACGCAAAGGCCGGCAGAAGTTCTATGTGAAGCGGGTCTATATTGCCGATGATGCGCAGCTGCTGCCGCCATACTTGCGTTTCGTGCGCGGCGTCATTGATTCAGAGGACATGCCGCTGAACCTGTCTCGCGAAATGCTGCAGAATAATCCGCAAGTGGCGGCCATTCGCAAGGCAGTTACGAACAAGGTGCTGGGCGAGCTGAAGAAATGTTCCGATACGGATGCGGAAACTTTCACCAAGATCTGGGAGGTCTTCGGCCCTGTGATCAAGGAAGGGCTCTATGAAGACATGGAGCATCGCGACCAATTGTTTGAATTCGCGAAGTTCCGGACAACCAAATCGTCTGCCGTGACTTTGAAAGACTACGTGGCAGGCTTGAAGGAAAACCAGACGGCGATCTATTATCTCGCTGGTGAGGATGCGGTGAAAGCTGCAGCAAGCCCCCAGCTTGAAGGCTACAAGGCAAGGGATGTTGAAGTCCTGCTCTTTACCGATCCGGTTGATTCGTTCTGGGTGCGCACGGCCATGGGCTTTGACGGCAAGCCTTTCAAGGCTGTGACCCAAGGAACGGCCGATCTTGATTTCATTCCGGTGAAGGACGAACCACCAAAGAATGATGTGCGGGAATTTGCAACGGCCAAACTCATAGTCGCAATGAAGGAGGCCTTGGGCGACAAGGTGAAGGATGTACGCAGTTCCAAGCGCCTGACCGATAGTGCCGTTTGCCTTGTGGCCGACGGAGAGCTGGACCGCACCCTGGAAAAGCTCCTGTCGCGTCAAAAGGATTCGGGCGTGAATGTGAGTGCGCCGGTTCTGGAAATCAATGCGGGCCATCCGCTTGTCGTTGCCTTGGCCACTGCAGTTGATTCCGCGGCTCCTTCTGCTGAAATTGCCGATGCGGCGCAGCTCTTGCTGGATCAGGCCCACGTCCTGGAAGGCGAGCCTCCCGGTGACCCCGCAGGTTTTGCACGACGCATGGCGAGCGTTTTGACGAAAGCATTTGCTCGATAATGTGTCTGCTCTGCAACAGTGCAGAGTATTTTCTGGCAAAGTCTTTTCAGGCTCGGCACCCTCGCGTAAGAGCGCCTCTGACTGTAACTGAATAGGAGATCGTCATGACAAGGAATTTTTCGCGCTGCTGATCCCCGGGCTGTCGAGGCTTGGGCCTCGGTAGATAGCGTTACACGCGCCAGAGGCGCAATTCACTAACTTCACATTTCATCGTCAGGTTTTCTGAAACGCATTTGTTTGTGCTCATGGAACCATGACTCATTTTTTCGCACGCGAAGAAATCGCGTTTGGCGAGGGAGAATCCTATGTTTTCGCTTAAATCAAACTTGTTCTTTTCCATGCTTGTTGAGGCAAAAGACTATGCCAAGAAGATCAACCTTCGGCACAGCCATCCGCCCAATTCCGAGGTGAGCCCCCGGGAGCTGCATCGGATGCAGTCTGAACTTAGGGCAGTGCGCGAACATGCGCAACTCATGAGCGTCCTATATCGCAACCGAATGTTTTAAGTTGTGGTGAAAAGACTATTGAAGGTCTCAAGCGGTGTGTTGGCGCCACAGACAATGACGCCAACATGCTCGTTCTTTGCTGGCTTGTAGCTGCCTGAAAGGAGTGCGGCGAAGGCCGCGGCACCGCCGGGCTCCGTCACAATCTGCGCGTTGGTCCAAAGATAGCGTTGCGCGTTCCCGATGTCTTCGTCGCTCACGAGGGCAACGCGATCAACAAATTTTCGGGCAATGGGAAACATGAGGGGCCCGGCTGAACTTGCGCCCAAACTGTCTGCCGCCAGGCCCGAAGGTTTTATGGTGATCGTATTGCCCGCAGCCAGGGCAGCGTGCAGACAATTGCAAGTCGCGGGCTCAACGCCAACGATCTTCGCCTTGGATTGATACCAACTGGCAATGCCACCGATCAATCCGCCGCCGCCAACGGCCACAAGAACAGTGTCGAGATCCGGTGCCTGTTCCTCAAGTTCGCGGGCCAATGTTCCCTGGCCTGCAAGAGTTGCTTCCATATCATAGGCATGAATGTTCAGGGCGCCACTTTCACGCACGTAATTCTGGCAAAGTCCCACGGCTTCCTGATAATTGGCGCCCTCCTGCACAATGGTTGCGCCATAACCCGCAATGCGGGCGACCTTTACAGGAGATGAAATGATGGGCACGAAAATGCGGGCCTTAATGCCCAGAACCTTTGCCGCGTAGGCAACGGCCGCACCGTGATTGCCGCCAGACGCTGCCGCAACGCCTGCCCCGGGAATTTTGGCGCCAACGAGATTGGTGAAAGCTCCGCGCGGCTTGAAGCTTCCGGTGTGCTGGAAAAGCTCAAGCTTGAGGCACACGGGTTTTTCGACGCCAGGCACGGCGATACCCATGACAGGGGTTCTGCGAATGAAGGGTGCGATGCGGGTTGCAGCTTCGGTTATGGTGGCGCGATTGAGTGTCATGACGGGTTATGCAGGGCTCCGATGATATCGAGACAGGGCAGGCCTAGGCTTCGGGAAATTGCAGATTCCAAAACGGCTGACGAGAGCTTCAGGGCCCCGCTGGGCTCATAACCATTTAATCGCGCCGAGAGATAAAGCCCCGCCAGAAAGTCTCCGGTGCCATGGGGCACGGATGATTTCATCGAGGTGTTTGCTTCAGCACAGTCACCTTTGTTGATAGCAAGTGTCGCAAGTGTTTGGTGATCAACGGGAATGGAGGTCGCCAGCACTTCGATATCGGGAAGTCCTGCCGCAGCGACAAGCGCCTCTGCCTTGTTGGTAACGGACTTGTCCGTGAGCCACGCCAATTCGAAACGGTTGGGTGTGATGCACGAGGCCAAGGGAAGCAACTCATCCCGAATGGCACCTGCCACGTCCTTTGCCACATAAAGACTATTATCATCGCCCAGTATGGGGTCTACCAGAACGTAGAGGGAATCATTTTTTTGCTTCATCCGGTGAATGAAGGACCCGGCAATCTGGATTTGGTCGGCACTGGCGAAATATCCCGTCATCACGGCAATGCAGTTATCGAGGACGCCAAGCTCATCCAGTGATTTCAGGATTGCTTCAAGTTCTGCGGCGGGCAACTTCACGTCGGAAGGCTTGCCGAGACCGGGATGATTGGAAAGAATGATTGTGGGAACCTGTGATACGGTGAAGCCTGCCGCCTGGAGGGCCGGCACGGAGGCGGAATTGCCCACGGGACCATAGGCCACTTGCGATGAAATGCTGAGAACCTGCCGGGGCATCAGATAACGTTTTTTTCAAACAGGGGCTCATTGCGCACGATGCGATCATAACCCAGGCGGGTGAGATCGATGGTGCGATAGGTGCCGTGGACGATGAGTTCGGCGATGGCATTTCCCGCTGCGGGGCCCTGCTGCAGCCCATGACCGGAAAATCCGTTGGCGAAATAGAAATTTTTGATGTGGGGATGGGCCCCGATAACTGCATTCTGGTCCAGCGCATTGTAATCATACTGGCCGACCCAGGCATTGATCACCTTGATGGTTTCAAATTGCGGAACGCGCTCGGCCAGCAGGGGCCAGATGCGTTCTTCGAACCAGGAATAGTCCACGTCCCAATTCATGTCCGTGGGCTCTTCGTGCTCCTCCGGCGACAGGCCGCAGAGAAAATTGCGGCCCTCGGGACGGAAGTAAATTCCGTTGGGTTCTACGGTCAGCGGCGCCCCATGAAGCGCCTCACTGGCTTGGGGGCAATCGAGCAAATAGACGTAACGCTTGCGGGCCCCTACGGGTAGTTCAATGTTTGCAAGACCAGCCACATGGCCCGCACCGGTTCCGGCGGCATTCACCAGGTGGGAACAGGACAGGGTTTTGCCATTTGACAGAGTGATGGATGTTATTTTGTCGTCAGAACGGTTCACTGCCGACAATTCATGGGGAATGATTTTGACACCCATGGAAACTGCAGCCTTGCGCAAGAGCGTCATCAGGGAATAGGGGTCGAGCCAGCCTTCACCTGAAAGGCCGAAGCAGCCACCGGCCACGTCATTGCCCATCAACCAGGAGAATCTCGCGGTGAGATCGTCGCCTTTGAGGATAATGTTGTCAGCGCCATTGGCAAGCTGGATGCGGTGGTTTTCCTGCAATATGGGAAAGCCATCTTCAGAGGCCATGATGAGATAGCCGTTCTCGTGAAAACTCACGTCGGCATCGGGCCCAAACTCCTGCTTGAGATTGCGTATGAGTCTCAGGCCGAACTTGGAAAGTTCAATGTTTTCCGGAGTTGAGAATTGCTGCCGAAGGCCTCCCAGTGACCTTCCGGTGCAGCCAAATTGATAGGTTGTATCTTTCTCTATGATGGCGATAGAGCCCAGAAAACCATGCTTTTTGAGGTAATAGGCGGTAGCACTTCCAACAACGCCACCGCCAACAATAGCGATATCTACATGTTCCATGGGAAGCAATGTGCCCAATCTAATTCACGCTCACAAGAGCCTAACAAAACTTGGCTTCACTTATTTTAATTCAAAAGCTAAGTATGAGGTGTGATGGGACGCTGAGCATCAATGCTAAAGACTGGTTCGGGCAATTTCTTCGAAGATTTCAACCTTGGGCAGAAAATTGTTCATGCAACACCGCGCACGATAACCGCTGGCGATCAGGCGCTTTACACCGCGCTTTATGGTTCACGCTTTGCAGTTCAGAGTTCCGATGAATTTGCCAAGACAATTGGCTATTTAAAATCACCGCTTGATGATTTGCTGGTGTTTCACATTGTCTTCGGCAAGACGGTGCCGGATATCTCGCTGAATGCGATTGCCAACCTGGGCTATGCGGAATGCGTGTTTTTGAAAGCGGTTTATCCCGGCGATACGCTGTCGGCACAGTCCGAGGTCATCGGTCTCAAGGAAAATTCGAACGGAAAAACCGGCACGGTCTATGTGCGCAGCCACGGTCGCAATCAACGTGGCGAGGACGTGTTGAGTTTTGTTCGTTGGGTCATGGTGCGCAAGCGTGATGAGAAATCTGCGCCGCCTGCGGCTTATGCGCCAGAGCTTCTGAAAGTTGCGAATGTCAAAACGGAACTCCCACGAGTGGATATGGAGAAGTGGAATTTTGAACTTTCCGGCTCGCTTCACCGATTTGATGACTATGCGATTGGCGAAAAAATCGATCACCTTGAAGGAATGACGGTGGAGGAGGCCGAGCACCAACTGGCCACCAGACTTTATCAAAATACGGCGCGGGTGCATTTCAATCAATTTGCAGAAGTCAGCGGGCGGTTCGGCCGTCGCTTGATTTATGGTGGCCATGTCATGTCGCTGGCGCGGGCACTTAGTTTCAATGGCCTGGCCAACGCGTTCCATATCGCTGGCATAAATGCGGGCCGCCACATTGCTCCGCTTTTCACGGGGGGAACTGTGTTCGCCTGGTCGGAAATTGTTGACAAGGCTACGCATGGCGATGTGGGCGCACTGCGCATTGTCACGCGGGCCACGCGCGATTTGCCTTGCGGTGAATTTCCAACTGAAGACGGATCACCTGAAAAACCTGGCGTAATTCTGGAACTCGATTACTGGGCGTTGATCCCGCGTTATGTCGCGCCGGAGTCCAAGAGATAAAGCAGGAGAGATACGGTAATCGCCGCAAGGGCCGTTCCCACGGCAACGGCCCCTGATACGGCGGGGACCGATTCCTCATTGCTATGGGCAAAGAGAAAGGCGTTGGCGCCGGTTGGCATGGCCGCCAGCAGTATCGCAATCTTGGCCCAAAGGGGCGGCACGGAAATCAAATAGTAGAGGGCCAGAAAGACCAGGATGGGCATCAGCACCATCTTCATGATGATGATAACTGCCATGCCGCTCCATTGGCCCCTGAGCGAATAGGTGGCGAGAGACAGGCCAAGGGCGAAGAGGGCGGCGGGAATGCTGGCATCGGACAACATGGAGAGCATGCGGTCTGCCACGGGGTGAAGGCCAAGGCCGGTGAGCCGCCAAATTGCTGCGGCTGCAAGGGCCAATACGATGGCGTTGCCGGCGAGGCTCCAGAAAAGTTCACGGCCCAACCGCTGATATGAAATCGTTGTACTGTGGCGGGCGAGTTCACGCTGGAGAGTTGCCGCAAACCAGAGGATGGGGGCGTGAACGGAGAGAATGAGGCCCAAGGGTACGGCGGCATCTTCGCCATAATGGGCAAGGGCCAGCGGCGTTCCCAACAAGGCGACATTGCCGAATCCTGCCGCCATTGCCGCTGCGGCTCCACCCGAGATGGAGAGGCTGTCGAATTTTTGCGAGATGAGAGTTGTCAAAATCCAGGCGATTGCAAGGCCGCCAAAGAAAGCAATCCACAGGCCGATGGGCGTTGCTTCCTGCGGTTCCATCAGGGCGACCCTGCGAAACAGAAGTGCGGGAATAGCCAGCATGAAGACGAATTGGGTGAGGCCCCGGGCGGTTGCGGCATCAACGAGTTTCAGGCGCGCAAAGGCAATGCCCAAGACTATGAGACCGAAGACCGGAAGTACGGTGGTGGGGATTGACTCGAAGTCTTACATCAAAGCCAGGGCTGGGTGGTTGCCTGCTTCTTTTCAAAGGAGTCGATCGATGAAACTTTCTCCAGGCTGAGGCCGATGTCATCAAGGCCGTTGAGCAGGCAATGCTTGCGGAAGGGATCAATATCGAATTTCACCGTGCCGCCATCGGGACCGCGGATTTCCTGCTTGGGAAGATCAATGGTGATCGTCGCGTTACTGCCGCGATCAGCATCGTCCAGCAATTTTTTCAAATTCTCAGGCGATACGACGATGGGCAGAATGCCGTTCTTGAAACAGTTGTTGTAGAAAATATCGGCAAAGCTGGTCGAGATCACACAGCGGATACCAAAATCCAGAAGCGCCCAGGGCGCATGTTCACGAGATGAGCCGCAGCCGAAGTTGTCGCCCGCTACCAAGATTTGCGCCTTGCGATAGGCTGTTTTGTTCAACACAAATTCAGGCAGTTCCTTGCCTTCCTGGGTGTAGCGCATTTCATAGAACAGGGATTTGCCCAACCCTGTGCGCTTGATGGTTTTCAGGAACTGCTTGGGGATGATCATGTCGGTGTCGATGTTGACGATATTGAGGGGAGCGGCAACGCCATTCAATGTTTCAAATTTTTCCATGATCCTATTCTTTCAGCTTGCAACGGGCAGGTCCACGCCAAGGGTTTCTTCAGCACCGATCATCAGATTCAAATTCTGCACGGCCGCACCGGAAGCACCCTTGCCGAGATTATCGTAAATGGACGTTAGCAACACTTGGCCGCGCCCATCATTGCCAAAAACACATAGCCGCATGCGGTTGGTATTGTTGAGAGCTTGCGGGTTAATGGCAGGCGAACGTTCAATTGCCTCGACGGGCGCCACCTCAATGAATGTGCTGGAGGCATAAGCCTTGGCCAAGATTTCATGGATACCGGCAACGCTGACTTTCTTCTTCAGCAAACTCATGAAGAGGGGAACCGTGCCCAACATGCCTTGGGCATAGTTGCCCACCACGGGCTGGAAAATGGCGTCGTGGGCGAGGCCCGCGTAGAGCTTCATTTCGGCCAAGTGCTTGTGATTGAGGGTGAGGCCATAGGGCATATAGGGACTGGCCTCGGCGCCAGCCTTTTCATAGTCCTCAATCATCTTTTTTCCGCCGCCTGAATAACCGGATACGGCATTGTAGGTGAGCGGCGCATCGGCGCTCAAGACGCCGGCCTCAATCAGAGGCTTTACCACGGCAATAAAACCCTGGGGGTAGCAACCGGGGTTTGAGACGCGGGTCGCGCTGGCAATTTTTTTGGCTTGGGCGGGGCTCAATTCCGGAAAGCCGTAGGCCCAACTGGGGTCAACCCGGTAGGCGGTTGAGGCATCGATGACCCGGGTTTTGGATTTTGCATCGATCAAGCCAACAGCTTCCCTGGCGGCTTCATCGGGCAGGCAAAGAATTGCAATATCGACGCTATTCAGGAGCTCGCGGCGCGCGTTCGCATCCTTGCGCTTATCGGTTGCAATGCTGACAAGCTCAATATCTTCACGGGTTTTAAGCCGGTCGCGGATTTGCAAGCCCGTGGTTCCGGCCTCGCCATCTATGAAAATCGTGGTCATGGCGGGGGTTCTTACAGGCCAAGTCTGCGGCATGCAATCTCCCCGTGGCCGGAGCGTTTTTTATATGGCAAGGTCGGAAAAACGGAGACCGGTGCATGACTGCCTCGACCAATCTTTTTGCCCCCGATGAGGATACCTCAAAACCAGTCACAAACTTCGGGCCGGACTTCCCTTTTTCCTTTGATGACTGGATCAAGCATCCGGCGGGGCTTGGTTCGGTTCCGGCGCACCGTTATGGGGAAGAGGTGGCGATCATCGGGGCTGGCATGGCGGGCATGACGGCGGCGTATGAGCTTCTCAAGATGGGATTGAAGCCGGTGGTCTATGAGGCCGCGCGCATTGGCGGCCGTTTGCGCTCGCAGCCCTTTGAGGGGGCAGAAGGGGTGATCGCGGAATTGGGCGGCATGCGCTTTCCGGAATCGTCAACAGCCTTTTATCACTACGTCAATCTGCTGGGATTGAAGTCCAAGCCATTTCCCAATCCCCTGTCGCCAGCAACGCCATCAACCGTTATCGATCTTGAAGGCAAGACCCTTTACGTAGAGAAGATCGATGATCTTCCTCCCATGTTCAGGGAAATAGGCGCGGCCTGGGCCAAGGCACTTGAAGAGGGGGCCGGGTTTTCCGGGTTGAGACAGGCCATTCGCGAACGCGATGTTCCGGCGCTGAAAGAAATTTGGGACAAGCTTATTCCGATTTGGGATGACCGCAGCTTCTATGATTTTGTGGCGACGTCTTACGCATTTGCCGACAGGCCTTTTCATTATCGTGAAATCTTTGGCCAAGTGGGTTTTGGCACGGGCGGCTGGGATTCGGACTACCCCAATTCCATGCTTGAAATTTTGCGCGTGGTGGCAACGGATTGCGACGAGAATCAGAATTACATCGTTGGTGGGGTCGAGCAGGTGCCACGAGGATTGTGGAAGCTGTCACCGCAAAACATGGTCCATTGGCCCAAGGGTACGACACTTGAATCGCTTCATCGCGGTGCGCCGCGGCCCGGCGTGACGCGCATTGACCGGGCCTATGGCGACAAGATTGCGGTGACGGACCGCTGGGGCGATACGAAGCTCTATGATGCCGTGCTGGTTGCCCTGCAGAGCTGGTTGCTAACAACCTACATGCAGGTTGAGGAAAGTTTGTTTTCGCCCAAGATGTGGATGGCGCTGGATCGCACGCGCTACATGCAATCATCGAAGACTTTCGTGATGACGGACCGGCCCTTCTGGAAAGACAAGGACCCGCATACGGGGCGCGATCTCATGAGCATGACGCTGACCGACCGGCTGACGCGCGGCACCTATCTGTTTGACAATGGCGATGACAAGCCGGGTGTCATCTGCCTCACCTATTCATGGATGAGTGATGCCATGAAAATGCTGCCGCTGCCGGTGGAAAAACGCGTCAAGCTTGCACTTGATGCGCTGAAGAAAATTTATCCCGATCTCGCGTTGGAGAAACACATCATCGGGGATCCCATTACGGTGTCATGGGAGTCGGACCCCAATTTCATGGGGGCCTTCAAGGGCGCGCTGCCCGGCCACTACCGCTATAACCACCGGATGTACTGCCACTTCATGCAGGAGCGAATGCCGCCGGCCGAGCGCGGCATATTTATTGCGGGTGATGATGTGTCTTGGACGCCGGGCTGGGTCGAGGGTGCGGTGCAAACAGCGCTCAATGCGGTCTGGGGCATCATGCATCACCTGGGCGGGGAATGCCACGCCGGCAATCCGGGTCCCGGCGATCTTTTCGATTCTCTGAAGCCGCTTGAACTGCCGGACTAGGAAATAAAGCTTACTGGCAGAACAGCGTGCAAGGTGCGTTTTCATCGGTCGTGGCTTGCGCGGTGCTGAAGCCAA
>CAZHCO010000094.1:0-13219 GCA_964530965.1 uncultured Aestuariivirga sp.
AGGAAGCGATATTGGAGCCAAGTACCAGGCGTGGCTAGATGCCAGAACAGCCCTTGCCGCTACAACCGATGAGGCAGGTTTCAAAGCCGCATTCCCCGCCCTCGGCGCGGCCTGTGGTGGTTGTCACGAAAAATTCCGTCGCCCTAAGGGATAAACCAGCCTGAAACTGGTATCGAAACGAGGCCTCTGGAGTCTGGCATTGCTTGCTGTGCTGGGCTTCGCAGCGTTTTGGGCCTTGAGCGCGCCACGGCCACTAACCGCTGTACTCGCCCACACCGTCAACCTCGTCAATGGCGAAATTCTGTTTAACGCCGGCGGCTGCATGTCCTGCCACAAGCCAAACCCTGACCAGGCCGGACTTGACCCCAAATTGCCAAGCGGCGGCTTTCCCCTCAAAACACCCATCGGCGTTCTTTACCCGCCAAACCTGACACCGGATGCGGAAACCGGCATCGGAAACTGGTCAGACCTCGACTTCGTAAACGCCATGCAGCGCGGCATATCAAAATCCAGCCAGCATCTTATTCCGGCCTTCCCCTACACCTCCTATGCGGCCATGCCCGTGGGCGATGTGCTGGATATCAAAGCCTATCTCATGAGTTTGAAACCGGTCGCCTCTCCAAAGCGCGATGCTGATATACCCATAGCCTTCCTCCTGCGACGCGGACTAGGCCTGTGGAAATTTCTTGGTTTGGATGCCACCCCTTGGCAACCCGACAGCAGCCAGACTGCCACATGGAATCGCGGTTCCTATCTGGTGAATGGCCCCGGCCATTGCGGAGAATGCCACACCCCGCGAAACCTGATCATGGCGCGCGATGACAGCCAGATTTTCGCCGGCGGTCCCCACCCGGAAGGCGAAGGAAAAGTGCCGGGCATGCGCGGCCTCATTGAGCGTGGCCGTTACAAGGATCAGAAGGATTTGGCCACGGCCCTGCAATTCGGCGAGGAATTCGGCTACGAAAACATGGCTGCGGGCGGCATGAGGCAGGTACAAGTCAACATGTCTAAACTTCCCCAAAGTGATATCGACGCCATCGCCGAATATCTCATCAGCCTCAAATAGGCTTGGCGTCATACAGCCAATGCAAAAGTAAATCGGCAGTTTCCTCCGGCGCTTCCAGGCTCGGAAAATGCCCGCATTCGGAAATCTCGGCATAGCGCCCATGGAGCAAGGCCGTCGACATTTTTAGCCCGTCGGCAGCGGGCGAGAACTGGTCTTCACGCCCCCACAGCATGAGAGCCGGGCAAGTGATTTCGCTCAACCTCGGACATAGGTCTTTGCGTCTAGCCAAGGCCTCCGATTGCCGCGCCATCAACGCGCCACCCGTTTCATGCGCCATGGCGACGAACAATGCACGGGTCTTGGGACCATTTGCTCCCGGCATGTGGGAAACCATGCCAGCCATTTCCGTGACCACATTTTCAAACTCACTGCCTCGCAATCTTTCCGCCCGCCTGAAACCCGCCGTTGGGTCTGCGGCAACGCCAGCTCCGGCCCCGATAACCACCAGGCCTTGAACTCTATCGGGTGCGGCAAAAGCCACTTCAAGCGCTACCCTGCCGCCAAAAGACGTTCCCAAAATAATGAATTTTCCCGGCGCTTGCTCCAAGACCTGCTGTACGCAAGCGCCCATCTCGTCCCTGTCCGCAACAATCGTGACGGGCTCAGCCACATCGGAAAGCCGCGGAACAATGTCGGCATAGAGCCTGCCATCGCAGCCAAGAGCGGGAATCATGACAAGATTTTGCATGCGCCTATTTAAGCGCAGATCAAAGCGACAGACAAAGATGAAATCATCAGCCGCAAGCGTAAATGCTACGGTGCGTGAAGCAACGCCAAATGAAAAAGGCGCAGGATTTTCCCCACGCCCTCTAACTCGGGTATATAAATTTTACGAAGCGTCAGCTTCTTCCGCTGGTGCCGCTTCCGCCTGCTGCTTTGACAGGTCCTCACCGGTCACCTGGTCAACCTGCTTCATCGACAGGCGAACCTTGCCACGGTTATCAAACCCTAAAAGCTTGACCTTCACGGCGTCGCCCTCGTTAACCACGTCGGAGACTTTGTTCACGCGCTTTTGCGCAAGTTCCGAAACATGGACGAGACCGTCCTTCGCGCCGAAGAAGTTTACAAAAGCACCGAAGTCCACGACCTTGACGATCTTGCCATCATAGATTTCGCCAACTTCCGGTTCCGACACGATGCTCTTGATCCACTTCATCGCCGCCGTGATGGCAGCACCCGATGAGGAGGCAACCTTCACTGTTCCATCATCCTGGATGTCAATCTTGGCGCCGGTCTTTTCCACGATTTCGCGGATGACCTTGCCACCCGTTCCAATTACTTCGCGGATCTTGTCGGTTGGAATCTTGATGACTTCAATGCGTGGTGCATGTTCGCCAAGACCCGGACGGGCGTTTTCAAGCGCCTCGGCCATTTTGCCAAGAATATGCATGCGCCCGTCTTTTGCCTGCCACAACGCAACCTTCATGATCTCTTCGGTGATGCCGGTGATCTTGATGTCCATCTGCAGCGCGGTTACGCCATTGCTGGTGCCCGCCACCTTGAAGTCCATGTCGCCCAGATGATCCTCGTCGCCGAGAATATCCGAGAGCACGGCAAAGCGTTCGTCTTCCTTGATGAGGCCCATGGCAATGCCAGCCACCGGAGCTTTCAACGGAACGCCCGCATCCATCAGGGCCAGAGAAGACCCGCACACCGTTGCCATCGAGGACGAGCCGTTTGACTCGGTGATCTCGGAAACAACGCGAATGGTGTAGGGGAACTGGTCAGCCGGCGGCAGCACCGGATTGATCGCCCGCCAGGCCAGTTTGCCGTGGCCTATTTCGCGGCGGCCCGCGCCGCCAAGCCTGCCCACTTCACCCACCGAGAAGGGAGGGAAGTTGTAATGCAGCATGAACTTGGACTTATAGGTGCCATCAAGCGAATCGACATATTGCTCGTCTTCGCCGGTGCCGAGCGTGGTCACAACCAGTGCCTGGGTTTCGCCGCGGGTAAACAGCGATGAACCATGGGTGCGTGGCAAGACTGAGGCTTCAGCAACAATCCGGCGCACGGTCTTGGTATCACGGCCATCAATGCGGTGGCCCGTATCCAAAATGTTGTTGCGGACAATATCCTTCTCAAGATACTTGAAGGCTTCCGCAACTTTTTGAGCTGTTGGCGAATTTTCCTTGCTCTCGTCAACGAGCGCCGCAACCGCCTTGTCCTTGGCTTTCGCCACAGCTTCCTGACGTTCTTCCTTTTTTGGAATGGCGTAAGCCGCACGAAGGTCTTTTTCCACCGACTTCTTTACCGCCTTGTTGAGCTTATCATTGTCAACCGGTGTGAAATCTCGAGGCTCGCGCGATGAACGCTCAGCCAGGCGGATGATGGCGTCAATGACAGGCTGGAAGCCCGCATGGCCAAACATCACGGCGCCGAGCATCTGCTCTTCCGAGAGTTCCTTGGCTTCCGATTCAACCATCAGCACGGCGTCCGTTGTGCCGGCAACAACAAGATCAAGATCAGAGGTCTTCATCTGCTCCTGCGTCGGGTTCAGCACAAACGCGCCTTCGATCACCCCAACGCGCGCGCCACCAACCGGGCCCATGAAGGGAATGCCGGAAAGGGTGAGCGCGGCGGAGGCGCCAATCAACGCAACAATGTCGCTGTCATTTTCGAGGTCGTAGGAAAGCACCGTCGTAATCACCTGGGTTTCATTTCGGAAACCGGCGGGAAAAAGCGGACGGATGGGACGGTCAATCAGGCGGGAAACCAGGGTTTCTTTTTCCGTAGGCCTTCCTTCACGCTTGAAATAGCCGCCGGGAATCTTGCCCGCGGCATAAGTCTTTTCTTGATAATTTACGGTGAGCGGGAAAAAATCAATTCCGGGCTTTTCAGAGCGTGCGGCAACTGCGGTGGCAAGAACCGTTGTCTCGCCGTAGGTGACCACAACTGCGCCATCTGCCTGGCGGGCCATGCGGCCGGTTTCAATGCGGAGCTGCTTTCCAGCCCATTCCAGTTCTTCAACATCAATCTTAAACATAGTCTATTCCTTAATGCCCTTCGCCGCCACTTGCGTTCACCTACCCGGACGGCATCCCCATTGAGCGTTCAAAGTCTGGCCCTATTGCCAAGCGATGAGATCGGGGACGCGGGCGGCAATTCGGTGATCCGCCCGCTCATACAATCGTCAGCCGCTAAATTAGCGGCGGATTTCGAGACGCTTAATGAGAGCCTGATAACGGCCTTCATCCTTCGACTTCAAATAGTCGAGAAGACCACGGCGCAAACTCACCATCTTCAACAAACCACGGCGGGAGTGATTGTCCTTTTTGTGGGATTTGAAATGGTCGGTCAGGCCATTGATGCGCTCTGTCAAAAGAGCTACCTGCACTTCGGGTGAACCCGTATCGCCAGGCTTGGTTCCATAGTCTTTCATGAGCGCGGTTTTGCGCTCTGCTGTCATCGTCATTCGGCCATCTCCAGGATGTCTAAAGGTTAAACAAGCGCTTCGGCTTGAGCGATCCCTGTTCGATGCTGCAAATGCCGAGGGGTTTTGAATCCCAGGTCACCAGAACCGCATCGCATGCTACGGGAGCGTTCGCACCTCTGAGCAGAATTGACTGACCCTGCTTCAGGCGCTGGGCTTCCGCGTCCTTCAAGGCCAGTGCCGGGATGCCGTCCAGCACGGTCTCGAGGGGGCGAAGAACCCCGTTTTCGGCACTATTGCCGAGGGGCTTATGGCTCATTTCCTCAAGCTTATCCAGCGGAATCATGTCAGCCTCGCTAAAAGGCCCAACGGCTATCCGTCGCAACACGGAAACATGGCCCAGGCAGCCCAGTTTCCGCCCCAAGTCCCGCGCCAGCGAGCGTACATAGGTACCCTTGCCGCAGGTCATCTCAAAAACCGCATGATCAGCGTCCGGGCAGTGCACGAGAACGAGTTTTTCAATGGTCACATGACGCTCGGCCATCTCAACTTTCTCGCCAGCCCGGGCCAGATCATAAGCCCGCTCTCCTTCGATCTTGATCGCTGAAAAAGCCGGTGGAGCCTGAAGAATTTCACCTTGAAATTCTTTAAGTATCGATTCAATACTTTCTTTTGTAGGCCGCAACTCGGATTGAACGGTAATTGAACCTTCCATATCATCGGTGGAACGTTCCGCCCCCCAGGTCACTTCAAACCGATAGATTTTCCGCCCATCCATGGCCCATTGCACGGTCTTGGTGGCCTCACCCAGTGCAATGGGCAGCAAACCAGTAGCGAGCGGATCCAATGTCCCCCCATGGCCCGCCTTTTCCGCATCAAACAAGCGTCTGATTTTCCCAACAGCCTGCGTGGATGTCATGCCGAGGGGCTTGTCCAGGACCACCCAGCCATGGACCGGAACCCCGCGCTTTTTCACGACAGCAATCCATCTCTTCTTCCGTCATCCCGGCGAAAGGCGGGACCCAGACTTTCAGCCGGCAGACAAGCGGAGAGTACGGGTCCCGGCTTTCGCCGGGATGACAGAAATGGGGAAATCCCGAGCTGTGTCATTTTTCCGAATTTTTAAGGTCACTCGCAACCTTGGGATCAGCCAGAAGATCATCGATCTTCTGGGCATACTCAAGCGCGGTATCAATACGAAACCGGATTTCCGGCATGTATTTAACATCAATGCGCGGCGCCACAAGCCCACGAATATATTTCTTGTTCCGCTCAAGGGCAGCCAAAACCAGCTTATCCTGTCCATTGATCAGCCCCCGCACATAAGCCGTGGCAATGCGCAAATCCGGCGACATCTGAACTTCGACGACACTGACAGCCAGCTTCTCCAGCTCCGGATCGCCCGTATCGCCCCGCATCAGGATGTCCGCCAGCGCATGGCGAATGAGCTCTCCTGCCCGAAGCTGGCGTTGCGATGGTCCCGCGGAATCTCGGGTTGGACGCATATCGGCCTGCTAATCCAGCTTGCGCTGGATCTTCTCAACGCGGAAGCATTCGATCACATCGCCGGCGCGCATGTCTTGGTAGCCTTCAAACGCCATGCCGCATTCCTGGCCGACTTGCACTTCCTTCACTTCATCCTTGAAACGCTTGAGCGTTGAAAGCGTGCCTTCATGCACCACCACGTTATCGCGGATCAGGCGAACCTTGGCCCCGCGTTGCACATTACCTTCGGTGACCTGGCAACCCGCAACCTTGCCGACCTTGGTGATGTTGAACACTTCGACAATCTTCGCATTGCCGAGGAATGTTTCACGCAGTTCCGGCGCCAGCTTGCCGGACATGGCCGCCTTGATATCATCAACAAGGTCATAAATGATGTTGTAGTAACGGATTTCGATGCCGGCACGTTCGGCTGCATCGCGCGCCTGGCCCGAGGCGCGGACATTGAAGCCCAGAACGACGGCACCCGAAGCGGTAGCCAAGCCGATGTCACTCTCGTTGATGCCGCCCACCGCATAATGCACAACCCGCGAGCGGATTTCATCATTGCCGATCTTTTCGAGCGCCTGCACGATAGCTTCCGCCGAGCCCTGCACGTCAGCCTTGACGAGGATCGGGAATTCCTTGCGTCCCGCCTGCGAAAGCTGGCTCATCATCTGCTCAAGCGACGAACGCACAACTGATGTGCCGCGGCTGTCGCGGCGCTTGCGCTCACGGTAATCCGTAATTTCGCGAGCCCGCGCTTCCGTGGGCACCACGTCAAACTGGTCGCCCGCTTCCGGCGCTGAACTGAGGCCCAGAACTTCAACCGGAACCGAAGGTCCGGCTTCCTTGATCTGCTCGCCCTTGTCGTTGATCAATGCGCGCACCCGGCCCCAGGCGGAACCAGCCACGAAAATATCGCCAAGACGCAAGGTGCCGCGCTGAACCAGAACCGTGGCCACGGGGCCTCGTCCCTTGTCCAGCTGGGCTTCAATCACAAGTCCCGAAGCCTCGCGGTTTGGATTGGCCTTGAGATCGAGCACTTCGGCCTGCAGCAAAATCGAATCCAAAAGCTTGTCGAGATTCGTGCCCTTCATGGCCGACACTTCAACATCAAGCGTATCACCGCCCATGCCTTCGACAACGATTTCATGCTGCAGCAATTCGGTGCGCACCTTGTTGGGGTTTGCCGATTGCTTGTCGATCTTGTTGATCGCCACAATGATGGGAACTTCGGCCGCCCGCGCATGGCTGATCGCTTCAACCGTTTGCGGCATCACGCCGTCATCGGCGGCAACCACAAGAACCACGATATCCGTGGCTTTTGCGCCGCGCTGCCGCATGGAGGTAAAGGCTTCATGGCCCGGCGTATCGATGAACGTCACAAGGCCGTTTTTCGTGGCAACCTGATAGGCGCCAATATGCTGCGTGATTCCGCCCGCTTCGCCAGAAACCACATTGGTCTTGCGAATGGCATCAAGCAGCGAGGTCTTCCCGTGGTCAACGTGACCCATGATGGTCACAACCGGTGGCCGTGATACAAGCTGCTCAGCCGAATCTGTTTCCGCAGAAAGACCTTCAACTACGTCAGACTCGGACACGCGCTTAACGCGATGGCCCATTTCTTCAGCGATGATCTGGGCCGTATCCGCATCGATCACATCATTGATGGTGTGCATCTGGCCCTGTTTCATCAATATCTTGATGATATCGACGGCGCGTTCCGCCATGCGGTTGGCAAGATCTTGAATGGTAATGGCCTCCGGAATGATGATCTCGCGCGTCATCTTTTCCGTTGGCATCTGGAAGCCCTGGGCTTGCTTCTTCAGGCGTTCGGTGCGGCGCTTGAAAGCGGCAACCGAACGGTTGCGCTCGTCATCATCCGACATGGCATTGGCAACCGTGAGCCTGCCGCGGCGCTTGTCCATGTCAGCCTTGGTGCGCGTGGGAGCAGGAACTTCAATCTTGCGCTTGATGACGCCGGCACTGCCACGTGGACTTTTTGAGCGTGCCTCTGCTTCGTCTTCACGATCCGCCTGCACGATGCTCTTCGGATTAAGCTTCTTTGCGGCCTCTTCAGCCTTGCGCCTGCCCTCTTCTTCGGCCCGGTGGCGCGCATCATCTTCAACCTTGCGCTTGGCCGCGGCTTCGCGGTCTCGTAAATCTTTTTCGTCGTGTTCCTTGCGCCGAAGCGCTTCTTCTTCCTGATGCTTGCGCTCTTCCGCCTCGCGGACTCGTGAACCCACAAGCGCCCTGTCGCGGGCTTCCTTTTCATCGTCTGTCAGCGTGCGTAAAACAACACCGGAACGGTTGGCCTGCGTGGCGCGCGGGGCAGCGGCCGGCGTTGCCACCTTCGGCTGCACCTGGAACAGCGCCTTCGCCTCGGGTGCTGCTGGCTTGTCATCGCCAAAACGCTTGCGCTTGGTTTCAACAACAACAGTCTTCGTCCGCCCGTGCGAAAAGCTCTGCTTGACCTTGCTCTGCTCGGTCGTCGGCCGCTTAAGGGTCAAAGTTCCCCCGCCGGCGCGTTTCGTTTCGGTCTTGTCGTTGCTGTCGTTCATGCTCTCTCTACAATACTAGGCGCTCAACGGAGCGTCATATCTTTCAATCCGCTGCACGGCCAGAAGCAGTTTTTCGGCAAGCCTGCCCCGGCCCACGGCAGCATGTATCACATTTGACCGGCCAAAGGCCAAATCCAATTCATCAACGTGGAAAATATTGATGATTTTCACGTCCGGGGCAGCCAGTTTGTCAATCTTGCGCCGCCCGTCCGGTTGTGCTTCTAGCGCATGTAGGATGATTTGTGCCAGATTTTTGGTGACCATCTCTTCCACTTTGCTATTGCCTGAAACCGCAACCCCTGCCTTTTTCGCAAGGGAAAAGTAGGAAAGGGCCAGTTTCCGGAGCAAATCTCCGATTGTAGCGGCAAGTTCGGGTGAAGTCTTGGTTTCGGCACTAAACCCACGGGAAAACAGGTTTTTCCTGATCGCCTCGGAAACCCGCTGGCGGTTCAGGGTGACCCAGACACCCCGTCCCGGCAGCTTGCGCTGCAGGTCCGGAACGGCTTGGCCATCGGGGCCGCGAACAAAGCGGATAAGGGCATCCTCATCCATAACCTCGCGGGTTACAATGCACATGCGCTCCGTCAAATGTTCGTCCAGCCCGGCTTCCATGCCCCTCCCGTATCCTTAAGCCTCGGCTTCCGCCGCTACTTCTTCAGGCGGAGGAGCAGCCTCAATCCAGCCCATCTTGACCCGCGCCGCCATAATCAGGGCTTCCGCCTCGGCAGCCGAAACCTCCAGGCCAGAAAACGCGCCCTTATGCTTCACGTTCTCGGCTCCCTTGCGCTCGGTCCAGCCCGTGAGATCATCGGTGGCACAATCAGCCAGGTCTTCCATGGTCTTGATGCCCGCTTCGCCCAAGGCAACCAGCATGACAGCACTCACCCCTTCAAGGGCTTTGAGCTCATCGCTCACGCCAAGTTCAACGCGGCGTGCATCCTGCTCTTTTGAAACACGGTCCAGATACTCGCGGGCCCGGTTCTGCAATTCTTCGCCCGTCTGCTCGTCAAGGCCATCGATAGAGGCAATGTCATTCAGGTCAACGAAGGCAATTTCTTCCACCGCGTCGAAACCTTCCGAAGCCAGAAGCTGGGCCAGGGTTTCGTCCACATCAAGCGCTTCAATGAAGCGCGCGGTGCGGGCCACAAATTCCTTCTGGCGGCGCTCGGATTCTTCCGCTTCCGTCATGATGTCGATGTCCCAGCCCGTGAGCTGTGAGGCCAGCCGCACATTCTGTCCACGCCGGCCAATCGCCAACGAAAGCTGGTCATCGGGTACCACAACTTCAATGCGCTCGGCTTCCTCATCAAGAACAACCTTGGCAACTTCCGCAGGCGCCAGTGCATTCACCACAAAGGTTGCCACATCGGGCGACCACTGAATGATGTCAATTTTTTCTCCCTGAAGCTCGTTCACCACGGCCTGAACGCGGCTGCCGCGCATACCAACGCAGGCACCAACGGGGTCAATGGAGCCATCCTTTGAACGCACCGCAATCTTGGCGCGGCTGCCGGGATCGCGCGAAACCGAGACGACCTCAACCACACCATCATAAATTTCCGGCACTTCCTGGCCAAACAATTTTGACATGAATTCAGGATGCGTGCGGCTCAGGAATATCTGCGGGCCCCGCTGCTCGCGGCGCACGTCAAACACGTAAGCCCGAACCCGGTCACCGGGCCGGAAGGTTTCACGCGGCAAGGCCTCGTCGCGCCGGACAATCGCTTCGCCGCGGCCCAAATCAACAATAACATTGCCATATTCAACCCGCTTCACCGTGCCGTTGACGATCTGGCCAATGCGGTCCTTGAACTCGTCATACATGCGTTCGCGCTCGGCATCCCTGACCTTTTGCACGATCACCTGCTTGGCGTTCTGCGCAGCGATGCGGCCGAAATCGATGGGCGGCAGCGGTTCGGCAATGAAGTCACCCACTGTTGCAGCAGGGTTGCGGCGATTGGCTTCCACCAGGCTGATTTCCGTTGCTTCGTTCTCAACCTTTTCGGAAACGAGCAGCAAGCGGTTCAACCGGATCTCGCCGGACTTCGGGTCAATCTCGGCGCGGATTTCATTTTCCGCGCCGTAGCGGGCTTTCGCCGCGCGCGTGATGGCTTCCTCCATGGCTTGCAGCACGATGGATTTGTCAATCACCTTTTCGCGCGCCACTGCATCGGCAATCTGCAAAAGTTCAAGCCGGTTTGCACTTACGACTGGTTCAGCCATTTTCAAGTCTCCCGTTTTCGGAAATTTCCGTTGTCTCTTCAGTCCATTCGCTGCCGTCAGCCAATTGATGGGCAGGTAAGCTGCCATCACCTGATGCCTTTGCAGGCAGCTTCGCGCGGGCCGCTTCAATCAGTTCATCGGTAAGCGTGAGCTTCGCCTCGCCGATATCGGCAAAGGGAACGCCGATCAGCAGGGGTTCTTTCCCGCCTTCCGGGTTCTCAATGAAAAGCCGCACTTCGCCGTCGGTCACCCCTTCAAGATTGCCCTTGAAGCGCTTCCTGCCCGCAACCGGCACGGCCATTTCAATCTTCGCCTCATGGCCGGCCCAGCGTTCAAAATCCTCAGAACGCACCAAAGGCCGGTCAATGCCCGGCGAGGAAATTTCAAGCTGGTAGCGCGTTGAAACGATATCCGCCACGTCCAGCATCGGTGAAATCGCCCGGCTGAACTTCTCGCAGTCATCAATGGAAAACGTCCCGTCAGGCCGCTCCGCCATGATCTGCAAGGTGGTGCCCGTGAGCTTCACGCGCACGAGTCGGAAACCCATGCTGTCCAGCACAGGTTCCACCAGCGCTGCAACCCGCTGCGCCGGTCCCGTTTCGCGTGAAATTCTCGTCGTATCCATCATTTCCCAAGGCAACAAAAAAAGCGGGCCCCGGTGCGGAACCCACTCTCAAAATTTTGCGAGTGAACTTAAGTTAGGGGCTATATAGGCCCAAAAGGCGGCTTCTGCAAGTACCTCAAATTGGCATTTTTAGACAACTTCCACGATTTTCTCTCCCCCAGCGAGTGAGGTCAAAATATCCGGCAAAATCGGAGCTAGCCGCTTCCATAATATGCGATTGGTGGTATTTCCAAATCTGATCCAGATTATGGGCACATCCAAACGTCCAAGGTTCGACTGTACAATGAAGTCTTCATCCTTGGTAACGAGTATGGCATTTCGGTTTATGGCTTCCTTTGCGATCATATGATCACCGGCTGCACCCAATCCAATATCATTGGCATGAGCGGCCTCGTAACCATGCTCAGCCAATCTCAGCGCCAATGCAGGCGGTAGCTGCGCATCAATCAGAAAATTTGCCATCAGGCAGCGCGAATTAATGCATGATCAAGCGCCCGCGCAGCATATTGGAGTGCAGCCCGAATATCGTCAGCTTTCAGATACGGAAAATCATCCAGTATTTCTTCATTGCTGGCGCCGTCGGCAATCATGTCGACAATATCGCCCACCCTCATGCGCGTTCCACGAATGCAGGGGCGCCCGCCGCAAATCGTAGGGTCAACCGAGATGCGCTCGTGCAGGGACATTACTGCACCTTTGGAGGGCAACGGTATTGAATCCGCAGAATCCACAAGATGGCTCCGTGATACGCTGACCCGCCAGGTCTTGTTAGGCGACTTGCCAAATCCAGCCGCGAACTTCGCAAACGCGGATTGGAGCTGAGAATACAGGGGGTGCCCGCTTTCAATTTCCTCAAACCAGCGCTTGAGAGTGGGTTCGCTTTCTCTGCCGTCCATCCCGTCTTTGGTGTTGTAGAATTGGAGATAGTGTTCGGCGGTGTTGTTCTTGTAGCCAACAAACTTGCTGGGCGCGAAACGCCACTGGCCGGACTCTTCCCTGACCGCGTACCACCCGCGGTGCATGGAAATAATTTTCTGCAGGCCGTCGGAATGCGTCAGCTCTTCCTGATAGCGCCTAATGTTATCAATAACTTGGTCAGATGAAGATACGATCTCGAGTGTTTCTTTTTTCATCGGCGTCTCCATTGTTAATCTGCAACGAAACACTAACAAAATATTGCGACTGTGTCAATACGATAAAATAGGATGAAATAAGATATTAGCATGTTTTATTCATTTTCTGCAAAACCGCAAATACCGCGTCTCCCGCCCTTCCCGCTTGGCCTTGGCCTCGTATCGCGTCTGGAACCAGTTTTCGAAAGGCTCGCCCGAATTGCTCACCAACTCAAACCCGCCATGTTCCCTGCATTCGCGCAAAGTCCATTCCACATAGTCAACAATATCACTGGCAAAGAGAAACACTCCGTCTGGATTCAACAGCATATGAAATTGTTTCAGCGTATCCGCATTCACAATGCGCCGCTCGTGGTGGCGCTTCTTGGGCCATGGGTCGGGATACAAAACATAAATCCGGCTTAAGCTCGCGGGTGGAAGCTTCTCCAGCAAGTATCGCACATCGTCGTCATGGATATGGATATTGCCAATAGCTTTCTCTTCAATCAGGACCAGCAGCTTTGCCACCCCATTCCGGAATGGTTCGGCCCCAATAAAATTCATATCGGGAAACAGCGCCGCCTGATGGGCCAGATGCTCGCCGCCCCCGAAGCCAATTTCGAGTCGAACTTCACAACCATCATCCAGAAGTGGTTTATCCAAATCAACCCGCAATTTCGGCAGCAATTCTTCGATTAACTGCAAATGATGACGGCGCAAGGTTTTACCCTTGCGCCGCCCAAAAAATTGATAGCGTTTCTTTTCTTCGCTCACTTC
>CAZHCO010000095.1:0-9320 GCA_964530965.1 uncultured Aestuariivirga sp.
GCGTCGTTAACTTGAGCATCAGCGGAGGACTTTAATGACCCTTCAGGCCCACTTAGGTGAGTTGATATCAAAACATAGATCTCTCGAAAAGGAATTGGCCGAAGCAATCGCCCATCCTGCCTCCACCGACCAGGAAATCGCTGAAATAAAACGCCGAAAACTCAAGATAAAAGACGAAATCACCCGGCTTGAAAGCCAACCCCACGCCGCCTGAAGCGACGATGTCTCACGAGTATTGACCTGGTAGTTTGTCTTCCGGGGCATTCTCGCGTTCCACAGTTCATCTCACCGCTTCTTGTCCGGCATGCCGTCATGGGGGCCAAGAGCACGCTGCAAAACAATTTTCCAATGTCGATCGCCGATTTCCGCGTTGCGTGTGGGATGTAAGGGATAGTGAATCCGGCTGCGCGCTCGCGATGCTTCACCAACCACCAACAAGCGCACGTCGCTCTCGCTGTTGTTAATGAATGTATGCGCAATCCCAGTGCCCGCCGGAAAGCCGACGCCGTCGCCGGGTTGCAGCCGCTTGAGATAGCCATCAAGCCAAAGGTCGGGCGTGCCTTCAAGCACATAAACAAACTCTTCTTCATCTGCCTCCGCATGTGGCCAGGATACCCGCCTCCCCGGCAGCAAACGTTCATGATGGATGCCAAGCCGCATCAGGTTTAAATGCGGCGAGAACGACGCGCTGATGGTGGTCAGTTCCTCGGAATTTGGATAGTGCTGGTCGTCGTTCCCCTCAATGCGGGAATAATGGGTGACAATTCCGGCAAAACGGTCATCTGCAGCCATGGTCAAACTTCCTTCGCCGTTTCCCGGAGCTTGAACTTCTGAATCTTCCCAGTGCTGGTTTTTGGCAACTCAGTGAATACCACATGCTTTGGCACTTTGAATTTGGCAAGGCCTTTTCGGCACCACTCCATAATATCCTCCGCGCTCGCCACCTTCCCCGGTTTCAATTCCACGAAGGCGCAAGGCGTTTCGCCCCATTTCTCGTCGGGCTTGGCGACTACTGCGGCGGCTTGAATGGCTGGATGTTTGTAGAGGCAATCTTCCACTTCAATTGAAGAAATATTCTCGCCGCCAGAAATAATGATGTCCTTCGAGCGGTCCTTGAGCTGGATGTAATTGTCGGCATGCATCACGCCGAGATCGCCGGAATGAAACCAGCCGCCCTTGAAGGCCTCGGCCGTGGCCTTGGGATTCCTGAGATAGCCCTTCATCACCACATTGCCGCGAAACATCACCTCGCCCATGGTCTCGCCATCGGCTGGCACCCGCGCCATGGTCTCAGGATCCATCACGGTCAAATCCTCCAGCGCATGATAGCGCACGCCCTGCCGCGCCTTTTTCTTGGCCCGCGCCGGCCCTTCCAACGCGTCCCACTCCTGCTTCCAATCATTCACCGTCGAAGGACCATAGGTCTCGGTCAAACCATAAAGATGCGTGACATTGAACCCCTGCTCCGCCATGGCAGAGAGCACGGCTTCCGGCGGCGGTGCCGCAGCGGTGAAGAATTCAACGATCCGCGAAAGCGCGCGCTTTTCCTCCGCCGGAGCATTGAGAATAGTGGACATCACAATCGGCGCCCCGCAAAGGGCCGTAACACCATGGGTGGCAAGCGCCTCCCAAATCAGACGCGAGCGCACCCAGCGCAGGGTCACGTGGGTGCCCCCTACCACCGAAATCGACCAGGGAAAGCACCAGCCGTTGCAGTGAAACATGGGCAGTGTCCAAAGATAGACCGGATGCTTCGGCATGGATGTAACCAGCACATTGCCCTGCGCCAGCAAGTAGGCACCCCGATGATGGTAGACCACACCCTTGGGATTTCCCGTCGTGCCCGAGGTGTAGTTCAGCGAAATCGCTTCCCATTCATCGGCGGGCCAGAGCCATTCAAACTCCGCGTCACCCCCTGAAATAAACTGTTCGTACTCAATTGAACTCAACCGCTCGCCTTCCACCGAAAATTCCGGATCGACGTAATCAACGACAATGGGCTTTGGCCTCTTCATCAATTGAATCGCGTTCTTAGCTAACCCCGAGAACTCCTTGTCAACAATCAGCAATTTCGTTTCCGCATGGTCCAGCGAAAAGCCGATGGTCGTGGCATCAAGGCGCGTGTTCAAGGTATTGAGAACCGCCCCCATCATCGGCACGCCATAGTGGCACTCCAGCATGGCTGGCGTATTGGCAAGGATCACTGAAACCGTGTCACCCTTCTTGAGCCCCGCTTTCGCCAGAGCCGAGGCAAGCTTCCGCGCCCGCGCATAAAACGCGGCATAGGTCGTGCGGCCCTTGCCATGAATGATCGCAACATGATCCGGATAAACCGCAGCCGACCGGGCCAGAAATGTGAGCGGCGTCAGCGGCTGGTAGTTAGCGGGCGTCTTGTCGAGGTCGACGTCATAGATGGACATGAAGCGCAATCCTTAAGGTGGGATACGCCTTCTAACTCAAAAATTTGCCTTGTTAAAGTGAAGCCAGATTCTCGTTGTAGCGCCGTGTGCCTGGCAGTTCCGTGAACCATTTGGCAATGGGTCCCGCAATCCACCAGCCCGCAAGGCCGATCAGAAATCCGGCATAGCCGTCCACCGCATAATGCCAGCCCAAATGCACCGAGCCGATAAGAATGACAAAGGCATAGGCAAAAAAGACATATCCCAGAATGCGCGAACATCTGCTGAGCGCGACTGCAAACAAAATCGCGGAAGCATTATGCATGGAAGGAAATGCTGATATCCCGAAGGCCCTGCCCTGGCCCGTGTAGCCGTCCCACAGCAAGCTTTGAGTATCCAGAATCAATAGGGGCACCCGGCTGTCAACTTCACGGAGATAAGCCAAAAGCCCGCTATAGGGGTCCGGCGAAAGGCCAAGAAGCCCATAATAGGCCGGGCCGGCGGACGAAAACAAAACCGCGAGCACCCCGCCGCCAACCCACCAGATCAGCATGTAAGCCAAAAAGAAGCGCGTGCGCAGTTCATTGGCGTCCTTGCGAAAGCCAAACCAGAACCAGGCTCCAAACAGGGCGAGAAACCAGAGGTTATAGGCAATATTGATGAAGAGGGAGACGTAATCAAAACCCAGCAGCGGCTGCAAAAGAACCCAGGGGTCCACCCCGAAGTGAATGAGCCGGTCCCATTCCATGAGCGAAGTGTCCCATGAAAAGGGTTCGATCATGGGAATGATCGGTTTCAATTCGACAATCGATTTGTTGAAGAGTGCCAATGCAAAAAAAACCGGCAGGGCATTGATGATGCGCGCCGGACGGACAAAAAGTTCCTTGATCTCGGAAAGCAACAGGCCCACCGGGCTCTCAGGTTTTTCAATCAGCAAATATTGCCCAAACCGCAGGAGCACAACAACGATGAAGCCAACGGGCAATGCCAACTGCAGGAGATCAAGCAGCAAACCCGTGATAGGGGCTATGCCATGTGTTTCAAGGCGCAAAAACCAAAGCCAGTTGGTGGCAAGGTAAAGTGCGGGTACTGCAAAGAAAATCCATTGGGCCCAAAAGCTCTGCGCAACCAGAAAACCGATTTGCAAAAGTTTCGCACCAGACCTTCTTGCAACTTGCTCCACCGCTCACCATCCCAATTTATTTGGCGGCCAATATGGCCAGAACGCTCTTACAATTGGTTAAACCTGGGCACCTGCCATGGTAAACGGCGCCTTAATTCCATTCAGCACACGCACCCCTGCCCATACGGGAACAAGCATTGGTATTTGGCTTGCCTCACGCTATTCAGGCTTGAAAGCGCACCGGGGACCACCATGAAAATCAACTCGCCGACCCAAGCCCGCTGGGCCACCTTCACCCTCTTTTTGCTCCACGGAATCATGGTGGGTTCATGGGTGCCTCACATTCCCCTGGCGAAAGAGCGGCTTGATGTGGGCCCGGCTGTCTTTGGCTTGGCGCTCCTGGCAATTGCCGCAGGCGCCGTATCGGCCATGCCTTTGACCGGAGCCATGATCAATCGTTACGGCAGTTCCCGCGTCGTTCTGGTCACCGGGGTTCTGTTCTGTCTTGCCTTTACCGGGCCGGTTGTTTCGCCAACTCTCTTGCCCTTTGCCATCATGGGCTATTTTCTCGGTGCTTTCATTGGCAGCATGGATGTTGCCATGAATGCCCACGGCATCGCCGTTGAACGGGCCCTGAAAAGCCCCATCATGTCCATGCTCCACGGCGGCTTCAGCATCGGCGGCATGGTGGGAGCTTTTCTCGGCGCCTGGGTCCTGAAATATGTCGGTGAATTCGCTCACATTGCTCTGGCGGGTGCAGCCTGTCTCGTTCTGCTTCTCGTGTCGGTTCAGTTCCTGCTGCCCCGCTCCATCGACAAGGGATTGTCAGATACCCATTTCGGCTGGCCGACAAAGGCAACCATAGGCCTGGGCCTCCTGTGTTTTCTCGCCCTGATGGCTGAAGGCTCCGTGCTGGATTGGAGCGCCATTTATTTTACGGCGGAGTATAAGGTGGATGCGGGGACCGCAGGTCTTGCCTATGCCTTCTTCTCCGGCGGCATGGCGGCATCGCGTTTCACCGGTGACTGGCTGCGCCTGAAATTTGGCGCTGTCCACATGGTGGTAGCCAGCGCTCTTCTCACGGCCGTGAGCATCGCCCTTGCCGTCAGTGTTTCATCTTTCTCGACTGCTGTGGTTGCCTTCACATTTGCGGGTATCGGCATTGGCAATATCGCACCCGTGTTGTTTGCAGGTGGCGGACGGTTGGAACCTGAAGCGCCGGGCCGCGGCATCGCCGCCGTCACCACGCTGGGCTATGCAGGCTTCCTCGCAGGCCCGCCGCTGATCGGTTTCGCCGCACAGCTCACCAGCCTGGGCCAGGCCTTCTGGCTCATTGTTATCGCCAGCCTTGTCATCGCTGTCTTCGGCAGCAGGGTCAGCGCCGCGGACACTTACTAATCCAAAGGATATGCGTTAGGTTCATTCTATGAGCTTCAAGGGAAAACGTATCATTGTGACCGGCGCTGGGCGTGGGCTTGGCGCTGCTTTTGCAGTGTGCCTTGCCGATGCCGGCGCCGAAGTGATCATGACCGGCCGCAATATGGAAAATCTCACATCTCTGGCCGAGTCCATAAAACTCCGCACAGGCAAGCGCCCAGAAATATTGCATATCGATTTGGCCGATATCAGCCAGACCACTTTGGCCGCCAAGAAAATGCGCGATGATGGCACCCCTTTGGATATTCTCATCAACAACGCCGCCCAATGGCTTCCAGGTCCCATGGACAGCCACGATGCCTATGCCATCGCCAACACCATCACCGGCAATGTGACCGGCACTTTGTTGTTCACCCGTGGCCTGATACCGCTTCTCGAAAAATCTGGCGCTGGCGACATTCTGAACATCGTTTCGACCAGCGGCATCCACAATGTGCCGCTGCAGGGTGCTTCGGTTGCCTATATCGCATCCAAGCATGGCCAGGCCGGATTGACCGATGCGCTGCGTCAGGAATTAAACGGAAGGCCGGTGCGCGTGACGGGAATCTATCCACCCAACATCAGAGATATTTCACCGCTTGATGCCGCGGCCTGGAGCGAGACCCCGCCTGAAACCTCTTGGCCCACCAATCGTGATATTGTTGAATCCGCCCTCTTCGCCTTGAGCCGCCCGCGCCACCTGACCATAGCATCCCTCATGCTTGAATCTGACAGCGGCAATTTCCACACCCACTAGGAGACAAAGTTGAAACTCAAGAATCGTATCGCCATCATTACCGGCGCAGCCCGGGGCATTGGCCTCAGCTGCGCCGAACGTTTTGTAGCCGAAGGCGCGCACGTCGTCATCGTCGATGTGTTGGATGAAATTGGCAAAACCGAAGCCAGGAGGCTAGGTGCCACTTATCTGCATTGCGACGTTTCCAAATCAAGCGACGTCAAAGCAGTCGTCGCCGCCGTTGTGAAACAACATGGCGCCTTGGACATTCTGCTGAACAACGCCGCCATCAACATCAGCGGTGATTTCCTCGAAATAAGTGAAGCCGATTACGACAAGGTTCTCGACATCAATCTAAAAGGTTCATTTCTCATGCTGCAAGCCTGCGCGCGCGAAATGGTCAAACAGGCTGCAGGTTCTATCATCAACATGTCTTCAGTGAATGACACCCTCGCCATTCCAAATATTGTAAGTTACTGCGTGGCAAAGGGCGGCGTCTCGCAGCTGACCCGTGCAACCTCAATATCGCTGGCCCCGCACGGCATTCGCGTGAACGCCATAGGCCCAGGTTCCATCATGACCGACATGCTGAAGAGTGTGGTGAACGACAAGGCCGCCATGGCACGCGTAATGTCCCGCACCCCCATGGGCCGCGTCGGCGAACCATCCGAGATTGCCTCAATCGCGGTGTTTCTTGCAAGCGATGAGTCAAGCTATGTCACCGGCCAGACCATCTACGCCGACGGCGGGCGCATGCCATTAAACTATACGATGCCTATGGAGGAATGATCGGCGCTAGCCGACGATGATAACCTGCCCGGTAATGGCACCTTCAACGCTCTTGGCATAGGCAAGGCCCACGCGCGCCGATGAAACGGTTTCATGTCCGGGGAAGAGGCCTTCATATTTCTTTGCGGACTCCTGCAACAGCCCAGGGCTTACAACATTGATGCGAATGCCGCGTTCCAGTTCAATCGCGGCAGAAGTAACGAACCCTTTCAGCGCCGCATTCACCGTTGCCCCATTGGCTCCCTTTAGAATGGGGTCACGGTCCAGCACGCCGCTCGTCAGCGTGAAGGAACCGCGGTCATTCACATGGGGCGTACCGAGCAAAACGAGATTCACCTGTCCCATGAGTTTGTCCTTCAAACCCATCATGAATTGCACTTCATTCATGGTAGCCAAAGGCCCATGATAGGCATGCCCCGCACAGGCCACCACCGCATCAAGCTTGCCAAGCTTTTCGTACATGGCGCTGATGGACGAAGCATCCAGGAGATCAACGCGGACATCGCCCGACGACCGGCCAGCGGTAATCACCTCATGGCGTGGCTTAAGCTCCGCAACCGCAGCCTTGCCGACATTGCCTGCCGTACCGACAATGAGTATGCGCATTATTCTTTAGCGGTTTCTTCGCTAGGCTCCAGCTTCAGGCCCTTCAGTTTTGCAAACACTGAGTCAGCACTGTATTGCTTGCCATCATTTTTCGCTGACTCTGGCGTCACGGCCTTTTCAGCTTCTACTGCGGCCGCTGCAACAGCCGCAACATTGGCCGCCGTTCCCAGAACCTCGGCGGCAGGAATAAGCGTGCGAACCGGCGCTGCATCAGGAACCTGGCCCTTGCCAGCCTTGCGCGCTGCCTTCTGGACAGCAAAGTCCAGTTCCAATTGCGAGCAGAGCCCAAGCGAAACCGGATCAACCGGCTTGATGTTGGCCGCATTCCAATGGGTGCGGTCGCGAATGGCGGCAATTGTCGTCTTCGTCGTGCCAACCAGTTTCATCACGGCTGACTCCGGCAATTCCGGATGATTTCGCAGCAGCCACATGATAGCATCGGGCCGCTCGCCCCGGCGCGACACAGGCGTATAACGCGGGCCGCCCGTTGATTTCTGCACCGGAATATTGACCTTCGAAACCAGGATTTTCAAAGCATAGGTTGAATCAGCCTCGCCCTTCTTGATCTCGTCACGGGTAAGTTGCCCGCCCGTTACAGGGTCAAGGCCCTTGATGCCCGTGGCCACGTCGCCATCAGCAATCCCCTTCACCTCGAGCTCATGCAAATTGCAGTAATCGGCAATCTGGCGGAAAGTCAGCGCCGTGTTTTCAACCAGCCAAACGGCTGTGGCTTTAGGCATCAACGGGGCATTGGACATAATTTTTTTGCTCCTTCGGAACCGCCTCGGGTTCCGTAACAACATGATAAATACGCTTGGGAATGCCAGCTATATAGGCGCTGCCCCATAAAGATGCAACGCGTTTTAAACGGTCAGGACAATCTTGCCCACATGCTGGCTGGACTCCATCAGGCGGTGGGCTTCAGAGGCTTCCGCCAATAGGAAAGTCTTGAAAATCACCGGTTTACACTTGCCAGCCACAAACAGCGGCCAGACCTTGGCCTCCAGCGATTTCGCGATTTCAGCCTTCTCCGCCACCGTGCGCGGGCGAAGCGTGGAACCCGTCAGTGTCAAGCGCTTAAGCATGACAGGCAGGAGATCGATCTCAACTTTTGATCCCTTTTGAAACGCAATGTTCACGATGCGCCCGTTCATGGCAATACAGCGCAGATTGCGGGCCACATAATCACCGCCCACCATATCAAGAATGACATCCGGTGCGATGGAGCGTGCTTTCAGGTCTTCAACAAAATCCTGCGTCCGATAATTTATCGCCACGTCAGCGCCAAGGCCCAGGCACTCCGCACATTTTTCATCACTTCCCGCAGTCACAACAACTGTTGAACCAAAGGCCTTTGCCAATTGGATAGCCGTTGTACCAATGCCGCTTGAGCCACCATGGATCAAAATGGTTTCGCCCGGCAGCAAACGGGCCCTGTCAAAAACATTGGTCCAAACCGTAAAATAGGTTTCAGGAACAGCTGCCGCCTCAATCATTGAAACACCCGGCGGCACGGGCAAGGCGTTGTCCTCAGCCACCACGCAGTATTCGGCATAGCCACCGCCCGGCACCAGTGCACAAATCTTGTCGCCAACCCGGTACCGCTCACCCGCGGTCGTCACTTCACCCGCAATCTCAAGACCCGGCGTTGCAGGCGCTCCCGGCGGCGGCGGATAGCCTCCTTGCCTTTGCAGGATATCCGGCCGGTTCACCCCCGCCGCATGCACCTTGACCAGCACCTGCCCCTTGCCGGGTTGCGGTTGTGGCAGTTCGCCAATTTGCAGGACCTCTGGCCCGCCCGGAGCCTTTATCTCAATAACTTTCATACGCGCACCCATTCTTGTCCCACAATGGGTTGCAGAACCCGCCTCCGCAATGGCAAAATGGGAGGCCAATAGGGAACCGAAACCATGGACCTCGATGACGAACCGAAAAAGCCAGCCAACATGGTTATCGGCGAAAATCTCGATGCCATTTCCGTGGCCGAATTGGAACACCGGATTCAGGCTTTGGAGTCCGAGATTATGCGCCTAAGGGCCGAAATCGCCAAAAAACAGGCCAGCCGCAGCGCGGCTGACGCTTTCTTTAGAAACTAGGTTAACCGCGTTAACCATTTGGTAATGTATTCCGTTTACTTATAGTAGCCGTAATCCAGTCTTTTGGATTCTCCGAGTGGCACTTTTCCACTCTGTTTGACGCCTCCCTGTTAGAACTCAAAGCCACGTTTTTACGTGGCTTTTTTTTGGCCCCG
>CAZHCO010000096.1:0-1456 GCA_964530965.1 uncultured Aestuariivirga sp.
TGCGGCGACTTCGTCCGGCAAATCCCTGACGTGGACACGAAGCGCGACCGGCCCGGGCATGTTGTAGGCGACGTGGCCGTCCGTTCCGATCCCGAGCAGACACAGGTCGATTCCGCCGACGGCCGTGATCGCCGCCTCGTAACGCCCCCGCTCCGCCTCAGGGTCCGCGGCGGCGCCGTCGGGGATGTCGAAACGGCCTTGCGCGAGGCCGGCGCGCCACCAGGCGTAGTGGCCCATGAAAGTTCGAAAGTTCCGCGCGTCGTTTCGGGCCAGCACCAACTCGTCGAGGTTGAAGCCGCGTACGCGAGACAGATCGAGAGCACCCACGGCCGAGCGCGACTCGAGCGCTTCGTAGAGCGGAACCGGCGTGCGGCCCGTGGGCCAGGCGATCACGACGTCGGCCCTGCGCGAGACCGCGGCGGCCAGCAGATCGGCCGCGGCCGCGGTCACGTCGTCGGCGCTCGCCAGCACACGAACCTCCATGCGTCCTCCGCTCGGGACGAGTACGCTAAGCGCGAGGCGACGAGCGGGTCAAGTTGCGCAGGCGTGGCAGCGCCGCGTAACATCACCCGGTTTCACGGGTACTCGCGAGGGAAACATGTCGAAAGCGCGCGAATTCCACGACGGCCGCAAGGACGGGCTGATCGCCCTCGAGAGCCTGGATCTCGACAAGGTCACGTCCTTCTCGAGCCTGCTCCGGGCGATGTCGAAGACCGCCTTCAGCGGCCGGTCGCTGGGCGAAGCGCTCGACGTGACGCTGGCGATGGTCAGGGACCCCGACTGCAAGGTGGTCCTGACGCTTTCCGGCGCCATGACCATCGCCAAGATGGGCAAGGTCATCTCCAAGATGATCGACACCGGCATGGTGCAGGCCGTGGTTTCGACCGGCGCGCTGATGGCGCACGGCCTCTCGGAGGCCGTGGGACTCACCCACTACCGCCACGATCCGCGCATGTCGGATGAGGAGCTCTTCGACAAAGGCTACAACCGTGTCTACGACACGCTGGAGATGGAAGAGAACCTGAACTACGTCGAGGAATTCTCGGCCAAGGCGATGAACGAGCTCGGGCCGGAGAAGGAGCTCTCGAGCGAACTGATCAGCCGCGCGCTCGGCAAGGTGCTGGCCGAGGATCCGAACGGCCACGGCGTGCTGCGCAGCGCGTATCTCAAGAGCGTGCCGGTCTACGTCCCAGCCTTCACCGATTCCGAGCTGGGGCTCGACCTCTCCACCTGGGCCATGAAACGCGCCCAGGCGAAGGGCGAGAGGGATCCGCTCAAGCTGTTCGACGCGGTGCCCCGCTACAACCCGTTTCTCGACCTCAGCAGCTTCGCCCGCCTCGCGCTCAGCGCCAAGCGACTCGGCATCTTCACCGTCGGCGGGGGCGTGCCACGCAACTGGGCGCAAGAGGTCGGACCCTACATCGACATCACCAATCACCGCCTCGGTCTCGAGTTC
>CAZHCO010000097.1:0-1897 GCA_964530965.1 uncultured Aestuariivirga sp.
CGATATCCGCGCCTGCACAACCGCCTTCAGCTCGCCCTATGCAACGGCCGAGGACCGGAGTGACTTCATCTCATGGCGCCGCACGGCCAAGCAGCTCGAGGCCCATCTTGCGGTTTGCGCCGCTCAGAAATCCGCAACTGCCTGTGATGCGGCCCTAGTGGCCTGCACCTGCCAATATGACTCATGTTCAGCCGCTGCGAACAGTGATTCCTGCCTTGTCGGGTTCAACCAACAGGGCAATCCCATCATGCCAGCCAAGATATTCATTGTCGAACTCGACGACGACGAGCGCGCCCGACTGAACACTCTGATCTCCAAAGGCAAGGCGCCGGCCAAGGCGATCCTCAAGGCGCGCATTCTGCTGAAGGCGGACCAGGCCGAGGGGGCCCCGTGTTGGCTCGATGCCGAGATCGTCGAGGCGCTGGACACCAATCTGACCATGGTCTCCCGGACGCGCGAGACGTTCGTGACCAAAGGTCTCGATGCGGTGCTGACCCGCAAGAAGCGCGAGACGCCACCCACGCCGCCGATCTTCGATGGCGAGGCTCAGGCGAAGCTGACCGCGTTGGCCTGCTCCAAGCCGCCGCCCGGCCATGCGCGCTGGACCATCCGCCTCTTGGCCGAGCACGTCGTCGAGCGCAAAATCGTGCCTGCCGCCCACTTCAACACGGTCGGCCGCGCGCTCAAAAAAACACTCTCAAACCGCACCTGACCAAGTACTGGGTGATCCCGCCGAAGGCCAACGCGGCGTTTGTCGCGGCGATGGAGGACGTGCTCGACGTCTACACGCGCCCGCACGATCCGGCGCGCCCGCTGGTCTGTCTCGACGAGACATCCAAGCAGCTCGTCGCCGAGACCCGCGCACCCGAACCGATGCGGCCGGGACAGCCGGCGCGCCACGACTACGAGTACAAGCGCAACGGGACAGCCAATCTCTTCATGCTGTTCGCGCCGCTCGAAGGCTGGCGTCACGTCGAGGTCACCGGGCGGCGCACGGCCATCGACTATGCGCAAATCCTGCGCGATCTCGCCGACATCCATTTCCCGAGCGCGAGCAAGATCGTGCTGGTTCAGGACAACCTGAACACGCATGTGCCGGCGTCATTATATGAAGCGTTCGAGCCGGCCGAGGCCCGCCGGATCATCGAGCGGTTCGAGTGGCATTACACACCCAAGCACGGCAGTTGGCTCAATCTGGCCGAGTCCGAGTTGGCCATCCTCTCCGGCCAGTGCCTCGACCGCCGAATTCCTCACACCGCTGCGCTCAGGAGAGAGGTCAATGCGTGGCGCAAACGCCGCAACACGCACAATGCCAAAGCCAACTGGCACTTCACGACCGCCGACGCGCGTGTAAAACTCAAAAGCCTGTATCCCTCGCTTTAGGAGATTCGGGGTACTAGAGCGGGTTCAGCCCGAGCGGAATCAAGAACCCGCTCTAGATTCTTGGTTTCGAGCACGTTCTAACGGCGAACCGGTGTCCACTTCGCCTGAACGTGCTCTAGCCGAAGAAGTGCTCATAGGCCGGTTGCTGGGCCACCTCGACCTGGAACTGCATACCGACAATCCGCTTCGCCCAGGCCTTCTGCGACGAGATCACCTTGGCGAAGAAGGGATCGGCCGCATACTTCTCGATCACCTTGTCCCAGGCGCCGAGCTGCGCCTCGAGAACAGCGACGGGCGTGCGGTGTACCTTGACCCCCTGCTCGGCCTGCAGTGCCTCGAGATCCTTGGAGTAGCGATCCATGGCCTTCCAGGCCATATCGGCCGACGAGGATTCGGCAGCGTATTTTACGATGGCTTGAAGGTCGGGGCCGATCTCGTTGAATCGCGTCTTGTTGAAGATGATCTCGAAGCACTCAGCCGACTGATGATAGCTCTGGAGCATGTAGTCCTTGCT
>CAZHCO010000098.1:0-11622 GCA_964530965.1 uncultured Aestuariivirga sp.
GGGCAAACATCTTGGTTCTCCATCTTCGCTAACACTGCATGTTGCAGTGGCTGCAGGATGGCAGCCCTGCGCTTGCCGAAATATGACCTAGGTCACATCAGGCCAGATATTCGCAATGACTTCCCGATTTTACAGAGCTAGATTGGCAATCATTCCCCGGTATACTTTGCCTCAGCCGCAACAACTCTCAAGCCGTCTGCGGAGTTTTTGGGCCAACGCAGTGCCTGAGCCAAGTGAGTTGCTGGCTCATGTTGTTTCACATGCCAAGCGGCGGTAAGCGGTGCTGCTTCTCCCTTGCACCGAGAATTATTGAAGGGGTCCCAACCGGCCAAAATCCGTGCATAATCTCGGTTATGCTCAGGGCAACAGATATCGGCCGAAAACAGCTGCAGGCGGGGTCGCACCGGACAAGAACTCCGGCTGAAACGCTTTCACATATCCTTCCACTGCGGCACCAATTCGGCATCACCCGCATATCGAACGTCACGGGTCTCGATCGCATCGGGCTTCCAGTCGTGCTCGCTGCCAGGCCAAATAGCCGTTCGGTTGCCGTGTCCCAGGGAAAGGGCATAAGCCTCGAGGCAGCCAAGGCGTCGGCGGTGATGGAGGCCATCGAACTGTGGCATGCAGAGAATATCGTCCGCCCCATGATTTTTGCTTCACCCGATGACATCGCGCTGTATGGCCCGGCAATCGACATCGCGCGATTGCCGCAAGTCGCCGGAAGCCGCTATTCCGGCACACGCCGCTTTCACTGGATTGATGGTTTTGACGCTGCGTCCAGCAAGCGCCTCCTCATTCCCCATGAAATGGTTCATGCGAATTACACTCTTCCCAGCCTTCCCGGCGAAGGGTGCTTTCCGGCAAGCACCAATGGCCTGGCTTCCGGAAATCATCCGCTCGAAGCGATCTGCCATGGGATCTATGAGGTGATCGAGCGCGACGCGATTACGGTTTGGAATCACAGGCCAGCAGAAACCCGGAACGCGACCGGCCTCGATATCGCGTCCATCGATAATGAAGCTTGCAAGGAACTCGTTGCCGCTATTGAACAAGCCGGTCTCCATGTGGCGATTTGGGACGTGACGTCGGATATCGGGATTGCCACATTTTTATGTTTGATAGGCGATCAGGCCAACCCCGACAGTCACATTGGGTTGGGTTCAGGCACCCACAATGACCGAAGCACCGCGCTGGCCAGAGCGTTGACCGAGGCCTGCCAAACCCGGATGAATTACATCACGGGATCGCGTGATGACTTGCAATTTGAGGAATTCACGGCGCAAGGGCGGCTTCAAATGCTTGGTGGGGCAAAGGCGTTGTTGCGTCACGAGTCCACATTGCGCTCATTCCAATTGGTCCCGTCCCGCACCTATGAAACGCTGCGCGAGGATCTCGATTGGTTGCTGGAACGTCTGGCGGCTGTAGGATTTTGTGAGATCGGCTGTGTCGACCTGTCCCAGGGATTGGCGGATATTTCGGTTGCCCGCATTGTCATCCCGGGCCTTGAAGCACCCCACGACGATGACAGTTTCTTGCCCGGACCGCGCGCTGCCGCAGCGGCAAGAGGCAAATCATGACAGTTGTCATCTTTGCCGGACCTTCGGTTCATGGACTCGACATTCCAACGTCTGGCGATATCGCCGTCCGTCCGCCGGCCATGCAAGGCGACATATTCCGGACCTGTCTTTCGCGGCCCAGGGCTATCGGATTGATTGACGGCTATTTCGACGGTGTTCCTTCGGTTTGGCACAAGGAGATATTGTGGGCCATGTCACAGGGCATCCCCGTGTTTGGAAGTGCCAGCATGGGAGCACTGCGGGCAGCCGAACTGGATGTGTTCGGGATGATCGGAGTAGGGCGCATATACCAATGGTACCGCGACGGTATCCTGGAGGATGACGATGAAGTGGCACTCATTCACGGACCGCGGGAGACCAATTACCTGCCGCTCAGCGAACCGATGGTGAATGTGCGTTCGACATGCGAGGCAGCTGTCTCCGCAGGTGTCCTCCAGCAGTTAACAGCCGACACCATAGTTGCATCCGCAAAACACATCCATTACCAGGACCGGACTTGGGATGGTGTGCTGGAAGCAGTCAAAGCCAAATCTGCCGCAACCCGCGAATTGTCCGCGTTCACCCAATGGAAGGAAAATGGTTATGTGGACCAGAAGCGACGGGATGCAGTTCTGCTGATCTCTGAAATTCTTCGCTTTCTCGAACAACCAAAGGAAGCAAATGCAGACGGATTTCATTTCGAATGGACCAACCTGTGGGACAAGGCAGTGCATGAATGGACAACCGGTCACGCACCAACAGACGATTCCGCCGCCATCATAGATGAATTGCGCCTCGATCCCGGGCTTTTCAGCGAAATAAGTTCACGGGCAGTCGTCCGGTCAATTCTCCTCACTGATGCGGACCGTCGACGGGTCACTGTTGACCGGGCAGCCAAGCTTGCCGCCCTTGGCCGGTTGCGGGAAGAGCTTGGCCTGGGCCGCAAGTCTGACCTTGACGCATGGGCCAAACAAAACATGTTCGCGGAAGGTGAGTTGGACGCCCTCATTGAAGAAGAAGCGCGCATTGACCAGGTCTCGAAATCCGCACGTACCTCCATCGGCCGGCATATCATTTCGATTCTGCAATCACGTGGCCAATACGCCGAGTTGGCAAAGCGGGCCAGCGACAAGCGCAGCACTTTACAGAAGCTTGCTTTTGGCCATGCGAAGACCTCGCAAAATCTATCTCCGCCAGTGGTTCTCAATTGGTTTTTCGGCAACCGGCTGCGGCACGCGATACCTGCCGATATCGACAGGTTTGTGCAGAATCTGGGGCTTTCGTCGCGGCAAGAATTCTATCGTCTTTTGACGGATGAATATATATATTCATCGCAGAATAAGAGCAGTGATGGCGGGGAACCTTGAGCGGTCCCGACCTTGAAATGAAGTCAGAGGGATCCGCATGAGCGGGACACGCTTCAAACTATATCCTCAGCCGGGTTTCCTTGGCGATTTTGCAGTGCCCGAAACAGTATATATCTCGTCTCCCGCCGGCACCATTGGGCAGGGTCCATCAGACCAACGGATCTACACGGTTTATCCCGTTGGAAAACCGGCACCCTATGGGATCGACCCCTCTCCGCAACAGCGGCCGTACATTTCACTGCCGCCTTGGAGGGGCGAGATCCTTCCCCCCGCAGAACCAGATGCACAGGGCCATTTCGATTACCTCAAGCCGGGAACGCCGCAATTTGAAGCGGCGCACCTGTTCGGAACCGTACGTTTCGTCCTCGACGTCTGGGAGAGATACCTGGGTCGCCAGATTAAGTGGCATTTTGCTCCGCATTTCAAACGGCTTGAGCTGACAATCCAACCGACGCTCAACAATGCCTTCGCAGGTTACGGATTCATTGAAGTTGGCGGCGACTGGAAGAACGGCGTGTATCAACCATTTAGCCTCAATTTTGATGTCGTTGCCCATGAACTTGGGCACATCTTGATTTATGGCGAGGTTGGCCTGCCTGATCTTGAGTCATCAGGCGGTGAATACTGGGGCTTTCACGAGTCTGCGGCCGATCTGGTGGCGCTGGTTTCCTCACTGCATTTCAACTCCGTGGTGGATGAATTATTGCTTCGCACCAGGGGCAATCTCTACATGTTCAATGTGCTGAACCGGCTTGGTGAACTATCATCAACGGCGCAAATCCGAAATGCCGCCAACGAAATCAGGCTATCCCAATTTGTTCGAGGTTGGAGAAGTGAGCATTTGCTGTCACAACCGTTGACAGGTGCATTTTTTGACATTTTCGTCGATATATTCCATGAAAAACTTCTCGACCACGGTTTGATTGGACCCGAAGTCGAGGACTTGTCGGACCGACTACTTGCCACACCCGAATATGCGCCGGTCATGCAGGACCTGTTTGATCAGGCCTTTGACCGCAATCCCGATGGCTTCAAGGAAGCCCTACTGCTCACCCGCGATACGTTTGGCACCTATCTTGCCGACACCTGGTCACAGATAAATTATGATGATCTCACTTACATTCACGTGGCAGAAGTGTTTGAAGAAGTTGACCGCCAATTCAGCGGTGGGCGCTACAAGCGGCTGATACGCGGAAACTTCGATATGCGCGACATCGGCTACGTTCGAGTTGGCCCTCAATTGTTTCCCCTTGGCAAAAAAAGCCTCGTGAATTCCACTCGCACGTGGATACCGAGGGGTGTGTAACCACATTTTCAAACCATCTTACAAGGGGAGCTGTTTGATGCTATTGTCGATGTGACGTGGGTCACGGACAGTTAATATTGTTTGGTTGACTGTCGATTTGAGGAGAGCAGTTGACATGCCTGAAACACTCTTAAGTCCGTCCAATATCTTGCTCTACGGCAGGGTAGTCCATGATCTCAGCATCCAGCATCCTCCGGCCCACGGCGGCAGTCACTCTCCGTTCGTAAGAGCCCGCGCAGGGGGCAACAGGGAACTTGAACATCAACTTACCGCCCCAGATGCGACCATAGCGCGAATATACAGCTTCAGCTATGAGGGCGCGTATTATGATTTGCCTCGACCGGCACTATTTCTGGTCCACGGAGAGGGTTTGGTAGTCACAAACCTCTCGCCTAAAGGCGGAGAAGGAGTAGGCCCTCCAGGTATTTCCATTGCGCCAGGCGAGCCTTCCTTGACCGGCGTGGCCGCAGCTGATTTTCAATTCGCCGACGGCATCATGGTATGGTCGTACGACAAGGCTGACCAAACTATCCGTATGGATGTTGAAACCGGGGAGTTCGAAGATGTGCTGTTGAACATGTACTTCGGCGGAGGTGGCCCGGCGGTAAGTGGCGCCAAGGTCTCAGGCTGGCGCAGCGGGGCCAAAGTCTCCGGCGCCAAACTGTCTGGCGGTCGACTGTCTGGTGGCCGTGGTGACGCCAGCGACTGATCCTGCCTCGACAGTTAAAGCCCCGCCTTGCGCAGGCCTTCGACGAAATGAGCTGCGTCCTCTTCGTACTTGTCTGGCACCACTGCGGCCCATTGTTCTACATTGAAAGTCGGATGGGCTTCGAGAACCTTGCTGGCTTGCTCCCTGGCTTCCCTGATGCGTCCCAAATGGCCGTAACTTGCCGCGAGGAGCCTCCGTCCTTCAGTGGGGTTTTGCATCTTCAGAATTGTATCAATGACCTCATCATACTGCTTAAGGTCAAAATAGGCGCCGCCGAGGTGCCAAAGGTACTGATCAGGATAGTAAGGGTTGAGCCTCATTGCTTTCTTCAGGAGTTCAATTGCTTCCTCGGATTGGCGGGAGTGGGCAAGGGCGTCAGCCATATCTGACAGGAGATCGGCATCATTTGGGTTGAGCGCGGTCGCCCGCCGGTATGCGTTGATTGCAGCATCGTGCTCCTTTCGATAGAGATGGACAAATCCAAGCTCGCCGAAACCGCGCGCGTCGGCAGGGTCAGCGCGGATGGCATCTAATGCAAGGTTGAGCGCGGAATCGAGAGCTTGATCGCGCTTCTCAGTCCAACTGTAACGCCAGTCAATGTTCAATGTACGTGATTTTGCGGCAAGCGCCCTGGCATAGTTTGGATCCAGGTGAAGTGCCTTCTCATAGAGGGCGCGCGCGCGACGAATTTCTTCCATTGTGTAACGGAAGATGTGTTGCTGACCTTGTAACACAAAGCCATAGGCGCGCAGATCAGCTGGTGCAATTTGCCTTAGTCGGTCAAGTTCGGAAGATTCAATTTGCTGTGCCACCGAAGAGACGATGAGCTGGGCAATCTCATCCTGAAGCTCAAAAATGCCATCAAGCTCCCGGTCATAGCGTTCGCCCCATATGATCCTGTTGTGTTCGGCATCGAGCAATTCGATCGCAACTCGGATACGGCCACCCGCCTTGCGTAACGAACCTTTGACAACATATCGAACACCGAGTTCGCGTGCAGCATTGGATGGATCCACTTCTGGATCGTTGTATGCATAGGCTGAACTTCGAGCGATTACAAACAAGTCATGAAAGCGCGAAAGACTCGTGGTGATGTCGTCTGACAAGCCATCCGCGTACCAGCTTTCAGTTTGATCGCTGCCCTGGAATTGCACTGGCAGCACGACAACTGAGCGATCTTTGCCTGGCAATACGATCGAATTTTCCGAAAGAAACAAAGGCCGCAGCCCCCGCGTCATCGCGGCACTGGTGGAATTCTCATGAACCTGAAAAGCGTCAACAGGCTCCTTCACATTCTTCAGACGTTGGGCACCCAGGTATTCGTATCCATAAGTCAGTCTGTTCCGAACCTGCTCATAAACTGTTGCGGAAATGCAAACATGCCCAGGTCGTGCCAGTGATTCCAGGCGAGATGCGATGTTAACGCAATCGCCGCTGACCTGGGTTCCATCCACAAGAATTTCACCAAGATTGATTCCAACCCTGAACAAGAACTGCCTATCCCCAGGCATGCTTTTGTTCAAAATTTTCATCTTTTTTTGCAGTTCCATGCCAAAATCCACGGCGTGAATGGCGCTGTCAAACAGGACAAACAAACCGTCGCCGCGTACTTCGAGGACGTCGCCATAATGCAGCTTTGCCAACTCGTTGAAGTCACGAAACCTCGACTTGGCAGCACTCCACGTCCCGATCTCATCGCGACCCATCAATCCCGTGTAGTTCGCAACGTCTGCGAACAACACCGCTCCGAGGCGGCGTTTTGGACTGCTATTTGCATCATCTCGCATTTGCGTGTCCGATCAACTCACTCACAAATAGGGCACCTGCACATATTATTTTGACTCCCTTGAGGATGTGGAAGAGGAGCCTCCGGGCCACGCCAGATGGCTGGTTCCATCGGCGCCAAACCGCAGGATTGTCTTCCGGTCCAGTTCTCCCTGCAAGACATTGCGCTGCTTGGCCCATTCTTCGCGGAGCACCCCTGCTACCACCATATCGAGATGGTTGCCTTTGTAGAACCAAGCCTTGCGCATCCTGCCCTCTTCCTTGAATGCGGCCCGGCCAACCAATTTTGCGGAAATTTCATTGTCTTCGCGGTAGTAAGTTGTCACCCGGGTCAAGCGCAGGCGGTCAAAGGCAAAGTCGAGAAGCATTCCAATCAAGCGGATTCCAATGCCTCTGCGGCGCATTGCGCGGGCAACGAAGATCGGCAGCACACAATCACCGCTAGGATAGTTGATGGTTTGCAAACCACCGATTGCAACAGGTTCATCCTCAGTGTTGCACACTACGTACCAAAACGCCTTGGCGGGGGTCGGGCCAGTAGCAAGATCTTCCTTCCAGTTCTCCCGCAAAGACTCGCGTCCCCTCGGCAAGGGTGAGCTCCGTTCAAAAAGTGAAAGATCTTCCGGGTCGCCGAACCAGGTGGCAATTGAATCAATATCGCTCAATTCCAGAGCGCGGATGGACAAGACATAAGGTGCAACTGAGGTCATCTGGCATCTCTCTTTTTCAGCGTGGACGCACAAGTTTTGATCTTATCGAAAGCCGTTGCAGGTCAAACGTATAGCAAAGTTAAGTGAGAAATCCATGGCCTTGCAGCGAACCAATTTTCTTCAATTGATGGCAACTCGCTGTTGATCCAATACATGCCATTCAGCTTTCCAGTCCGGCGACAGCAACCGGAACATCCTGCCACTCCTCGCCGGAGGCGGTAATGCATGATATCCCCCTGGTATCGGTTATCACCATGGTCCAGGTGCCCTGCGGCGACATGAAGATTTCCATGACCGCCTTGGCGTTCAGCACCCCCATGACGCGCCGGGTTTCCTTGAACTTGTTCCCGAGGGCATCGGCAATTTTGTCATGGCTGCTGCACTGGGGGGCGGCCTCGGCAATGCCTGCAACGCCTGCCAGCGAAATCGCAGCTAACGCCGCCACGAGGCTCAATGAACGGGTCTGGGCAAACATCTAGGGTCTCCATCTTTGCTAAAACTGCTTGTTGCAGTGGGTCCAAGATGGCAGCCCTGCGCTTCCCCAAATATGACCTAGGTTACATCAGGCCAAATAAAATCAACTTGGGAAGCACCATCCTGAATTTGCCCCCGGGAACCAGTTCTTCAACTGAAAACTGAAGCGCTCCAGCATGTGGACAAGAAATCCGGACGATTTACGAAGTCGGCGTGCAATCACAGGGCGCCCAGAAAAGTGTCGGAGAAGTGTAACTTCGATTACATCCAGGCCACGAGGAGCGATGGTAAGCGTGGTTCGAGCCGTCAAGCTCATACAACTAAACCAACAGGAGGTTACCATGAAAAAGCTCGCTCTTACTATTATTGCCTTTGCAGCTCTCTCGAGTGCGGCGTATGCAAGTTCTGAACCACAAGATTGGCTTATCTGCATGGACGCGTACTGCGACAATCTGAAGAAGCCGTTCACCTCGTCCACCGTGACGAAGGTTTCCCCACTCGCAGTGGAGAATAACGCCCGTGCATTGACCGCCTTCGAGATCATGCAGAAAAACGCTGAAGAAAACCTTAGGAGCAACCACTAACGGTTTAACGATCTATTGATGGAGGCCGGGCTCGCGTCCGGCCTTTTCGCTTGATTGGCACCCATAGGCCGGTCCGCCACGCCAGACACAGTACAGTGTCAATTTCCGCAGGTTTGGCGTATATTTTAGCATTAGAACAAATCCCGGCGAAGTTGCATGACTTCGCCGACAAGGATTTGCTCCAACATATTGATCTGGCGCGATTCCTTTTCGGCAGGGCGATTTCACCTTGCCGGGAAGCGCGCTAATATGGCAGTTGCAGCAGAATGGGTCTCCCTTGATAGCATCCAACCCGAAATCTGGATCAGCCGACAGAACAGTGCCTATCTCCCGGCTCTTTCGCGGAATCACCGAGGATGCACGCCAGCTTATCCTGGCCGCGGCACTGCCCATCAATCTCAAGAAAGGCCAGCGGCTGTTTGAACGTGGCGACCCGGGCGGGACCATGTATGTGGTGGTGCAGGGTCGCATCGAGGTTTCCGTTGTTTCTGCGGCCGGCCGCAAAATTTCGCTCAATCTGATCAGTGCAGGAAATTGCTTTGGCGAGGTCAGCATGATCGATAACCAGGATCGGACCGCGTCCGCAGTGGCGCTCGAGCCCACGTCCCTCCAGCCAATAGGACGAAGCACGTTTTTTGCCGCCGCACGGGTCTGCCCGGAACTGGCCATTACGATTACAGAGATACTCTGTGAACGGGTGCGCTGGCTGAGTGACTCAGTGGAAGACTATGCGCTGCTCTCGCTAGATCGCAGGCTGGCTCGTCGCCTTCTTCTGCTTCACGACCAGTTTTCCGGTCCCGACGGTACAATTGAGATTGCGCAAAGCGACCTGGCCGATTTCGCTGGAGCGACTCGTGAGTCAACAAATAAGATACTTATGCACTGGAGGGGCCTGGGTCTGATCTCTCTCAAACGGCGCACGATCCACGTCACAGACAGGACAAAGCTCGATCAGATCGCCTATGAAATAGACTCCGCATGAAATACTCCCAGGCAATAACCGGCGCTATAAAACAGCTTCTACCTGTTTTTTCTTGTGAACAATGAAGCGGCGATTACATACGGGTTACTTGCTGCGAGGTCATATAATGGTGATTGCTGCCGGTCAGATTTCCAACCCTTTTCATCGACCAATTGTAAATCGACTCCGGCTGCGGGATCTGCGTTCAGTCGGGAAGCCCTGAGAACTTGCAGGCTCTTAACGCAGCGTTGGATAAAAGACCTATTTACTTCTGCGGTGCGAGCTGTGGGCATGGTGGCAGAACCAAGAGCCGCCATTCCAGTTGCAATGAATAACTTGATCATAGGTATCTCCCTGAATGAGTTGGTTTGAGATTAATGACTATGAATCAAATTACCGATGCCGATCCGGTCCCGATGTAACTTAGCTTACACCCCTAAATTGGAAACCGGGGTGTTCAACGCATAGAATGTCCGCTTTGGGCGATTGCAGCATCACCCGGCGCTGTCCGGGATCAGAACTCATTGGACAATTTGGGTGACTTGAACAACGGAGGATTTCTCGCTCATCGCAGTCGTAGCGAGAACGCAGATGAGATAGAATTAGACACTTCCCCTAAATGAGGAGCGGGCGTTTGCCTGATGAACCATTACAGTGGATTGCGAATGCGCGTTATTGCTTCAAGAATGTTCTCGGCGCTGTTTGCATAGGAGAACCGTAGATAGCCTTCGCCCCAGATACCGAAGGACGTTCCGGAAACCGTTGCAACGCCGGCCTCTTCAAGAAAGCGGTTTTGAGCCTCCCTGGATGACAGCCCCGTTCCTTCAATATTCGGGAAGGCATAGAACGCGCCTGCTGCATCCGCACAGCGGAAGCCGGGAAGGCTGTTCAATTCACGCACGATAATTTCGCGGCGTTTATCGAATTGGGCGACCATCGCGGAAACCGCATCCTGCGGACCCTGCAGGGCCGCAAGGCCGGCATATTGCGTGGCCGCGTTAACACAGGAATGATCATTGATGCACAGCCGTGTGACATGATCCACGGCCGCGTCAGGCCAGACGGCATAGCCCAGCCGCCAGCCCGTCATCGCATAGGTCTTGGACCAGCCATCAAGCATTATCAGCCGGTCGCGGATTTCGGGATACTGCAGGAAGCTCAGGTGCTGCCTGCCGCCATAGAGCATTTGCGAATAGATCTCGTCCGACAGCAATGCAACATGCGGGTGCTTCAGAAGCCCTGCGACAAGCTTGTCGACTTCCTCCTTTGGCGTCACGCCTCCGGTGGGGTTGGCCGGGCTGTTAATGATGATCAGGCGCGTCTTGCCGGTGATTTGCTTTAGGATTGCGTCGGCCGAAAAGGCAAACCCGTTCTTTTCCTCGAGCGAGATCGGCACGGGCTTCGCGCCTGAATACTTGATCACCGATTCATAAATGGGAAAGCCCGGATTTGGGTACATGATCTCAACGCCCGGCTGTCCGAGCATCATGATTGCAAAATACATCGTGGGTTTCCCGCCAGGCACGACCACGACATTGTCTGGATTGACCTCGGCGCCGTGGCGGCGGTGCAAGTCGGCTGCGACAGCCTCCCGCAGGGGGGCGATGCCGTTGGCGGGCGTATAGCCATGATGGCCGTCGCGCAGCGCCTTGATGCCCGCTTCAACAATATGGGCGGGTGTCTTGAAATCCGGCTGCCCGATGCCAAGGTTGATGATGCTGCGCCCTTCGGCAGCAAGCTTCTGCGCCCGCGCCAGGACAACAAATGCCGACTCCGTTCCAAGCCGTGAAAGGCTGTCGGCGAAAATCAATTCAGACACACATAATCTCCCTGCGCATTGCCCTTGTGGATTGCCGCCCCGGTTGCCGAGGTTTGATAAGGCGACGCCTATACCGAACGTCGTAGCGGTCTCCTCGATATCTTGTACCAGATGCGGTCAGAGATTATTGGAAGTATGACCTTTCGTCGATAGGGGTTGGTATTTGTGTGCTGGTTCAGACCGCTCTCCTACGCCAAGGTGCCCGCTATGGGTCGAGGCTGTGTGAAAACGTCAGAGAACGGATCAAATTATAATTAAAGTCGAGCCGCCAAAATTTCAGCTTCAATGAAATCAATGCTTTAGCGAATTGTAATTTTCTGAAATCAGGTAGATTTTCCACAAATTTCG
>CAZHCO010000099.1:0-40028 GCA_964530965.1 uncultured Aestuariivirga sp.
TCTTATCCTGACATTGTTTTCATCGGTCATCGGCGTGGCCGCCGGCGCCGTGCAGGGCTATTTTGGCGGATGGACGGACCTGTTGTTTCAACGCTTTATCGACATTTGGTCGTCCATGCCCACGCTCTATCTGCTCATCATCTTGGCCGCGTTCATTACACCAACATTCTGGCTCCTGCTTTTCATTCTCGTCATCTTTTCATGGACGGGGCTTGTGGGTGTGGTGCGCGCCGAATTCCTGCGCGCCCGGAATTTTGAGTATGTGCGCGCCGCAAGGGCCTTGGGCCTGAGCAATAGCAAAATCATGTTCAAACATCTTTTGCCGAATGCCCTGATCTCAACAGTTACATTCATGCCATTCATCCTGTCCGGTTCTGTAACCACGCTAACGGCCCTTGATTTCCTTGGATTTGGATTGCCGCCGGGCTCGCCCTCGCTTGGTGAATTGCTGGCCCAGGGCAAAGCCAATCTTCAGGCACCATGGCTGGGTTTTACGGGCTTCTTCGTTGTGTCCATCATGCTCACACTTCTGGTTTTCATAGGTGAAGGTGTGCGTGATGCGCTTGATCCCAGAAAGACATTCGCATGAGCGAGGTGTTGCTTGAGGTCAAAGACCTGTCCGTTGCCTTTCGCCAGGGCGGCAAAGCCACGCTCGCGGTTGACCGGGTTTCCTTTTCGCTGAAAAAAGGGGAAACATTGGCTCTCGTGGGCGAGTCTGGTTCTGGCAAGTCCGTGTCGGCGCTTTCGATTCTGAAGCTCTTGCCTTACCCCGCCGCCGAACATCCCTCAGGATCCGTCAAGTTCAATGGCGAGGAACTGCTTGACGCCGATGAGCGCGACCTCCGCAAGGTGCGCGGCAACGACATCACCATGATTTTCCAGGAGCCCATGACGTCGCTGAATCCCTTGCATTCAGTGGAACGGCAGATCGGTGAAATTCTGGAGTTGCATCAGGGCCTGGGGGGAGCAGAAGCCAGGGCACGGATCGTAAACCTGCTTACGAAAGTTGGTATTCGCGATCCGGAAACGCGGCTGCAGGACTACCCCCATCAACTGTCCGGCGGGCAGCGGCAACGCGTCATGATTGCCATGGCGCTCGCCAATAATCCTGACCTGTTGATCGCCGATGAACCCACCACGGCCCTGGACGTGACCGTGCAGGCACAAATCCTGAAATTGCTGAAAGAGCTGCAAGCCGAGTTTGGCATGGCCCTGTTGCTGATTACCCATGATCTCGGAATTGTGCGTCACATGGCGGATACAATTTGCGTGATGCAGAGGGGCAAGGTGGTCGAGGCGGGCGATGCCAAAGCTGTGTTTGCCAATCCCCAACATGAATATACAAAAATGCTGCTATTGGCCGAGCCCAAGGGCAAGCCGCCGAAATCCGATGCGAGCGCTGCCATTGTTGTTGAAACGAAAGACCTGAAAGTCTGGTTTCCCATCCGGCGTGGATTTTTTCGCAAGACCATTGGCCACATAAAAGCGGTTGATGGGCTTGATACGCTCGTCAGGGCCGGCCAGACCTTGGGAATTGTGGGTGAATCGGGCTCCGGGAAAACCACGCTCGGCCTTGCCATTTTGCGGCTGATTTCCTCGCAAGGTGAGATTTCGTTCCAGGGCCGTCGTATTGATGAATTCAGTTCCAATGCCATGCGGCCGCTCCGCAAGGACATGCAGATTGTGTTTCAGGATCCCTTTGGCTCCCTGTCACCACGCCTGTCGATACTGCAAATTGTGGAAGAGGGTCTGATGGTGCAGGGCGGAAGAGGCAATGCGGACGAGCGCCGCGCGCATGTTTCACAGGCGCTCACCGAAGTGGGGCTGGATCCGGAAACCATGGACCGTTACCCCCATGAGTTTTCCGGCGGGCAGCGGCAGCGCATCGCCATTGCCCGGGCCCTTGCGCTCAATCCGAAGTTCATCATGCTGGATGAGCCGACGTCAGCCCTGGACATGTCGGTGCAGGCGCAGATTGTCGATCTGCTGCGGGCGTTGCAGACCAGGCATAATCTTACCTATCTTTTCATCAGCCATGATCTCAGGGTGGTGCGGGCGCTGGCAAATGATGTCATTGTCATGCGCAACGGTAGCGCCGTTGAACGAGGCCCCGCGTCGCAGATTTTTGATGCGCCACAGACGGATTACACCAAGGCGCTGATTGCGGCCTCGCTCAATCTCAAGGCAGCGCCGGATAATCTTGTGAGACAGTAATGGCGTTTTTGTTTGTAACTCCCACTTGGCCGATTGATTCTTGGAAAGCCGCCATGATTAAGGTTGCGCCAAAGCTTGATGTACGGATTTGGCCCGGAGAGGCGGGACGCATTGAGGATATTGAGTATGCCGCAGCCTGGCTTCCCCCACCCAATGTTTTGGAGGGCCTTCCCAATCTGAAAGTCATTTTTTCATTGGGTGCCGGTGTTGACGCCATTCTGAAAGACCCCACCCTTCCCGCCAACATTCCCATTGTGCGGGTGAATGACGATGATCTCACCAAGCGCATGACGGAATATATTGTGCTGCATGTTCTCCTGCACCACCGCCAGCAACGGCGCATTGATAGGAATCAGAAAAAGAAAACCTGGGACAGTTTTGTAACTCATGCCGCGTCTGCCCTTTCTGTGGGCATCATGGGGCTTGGAGTCATGGGGCAGGACTCGGCGCAGCGCCTGCGTGATCTCGGCTTTCGCGTGGCGGGCTGGAGCCGCAGCCGGAAAAATATTCCAGGGGTTGAATGTTTTGCCGGGGGTGCCGAGTTTGATAAATTTCTGGCACGCACGGACATTTTAATTTCCCTGCTTCCGGCAACGGTGGAAACCGATGGCATCATCAACCGGGAAAACATTCGAAAACTATCGCGAAACGGGCCTTTTGGCGCGCCCATCATTATCAATGCAGGCCGCGGCCGCCAGCAAGTGGCTGGCGATATTTTGAAGTGCCTTGAGGCAGGTGAGCTTCATGCTGCAACCCTTGATGTCTTTGCTGTTGAACCTTTGCCTGCAGATGATCCCCTATGGAGTCACCCCCGCGTGACCGTTACGCCGCACATTGCGGCGGACTCTGATCCGGAAGTGATCTGCACCTATGTGGCTTCGCAGATCGAAAGGCACAAGGCAGGATTGGCCCTGCTCAATCTCGTGGATGTCAAGCGCGGCTACTAAAAGCGTTTGATGCTGGTGATGGGGTCGGCGATACGGGTGATGGCTTCTGCCAAGGGCTCCTTCACCGTCATCATGTGATGGCCATTGGCGTGAAGCAGCGTTTTCTGGTCGATCATGATTCCCACATGGCCCTTCCAAAAAACCAGATCGCCGCGACGCAGGCCATCGAGATCATTGACCATGAGTTTCTGGCCCAGTTGCGTTTCCTGCATGTCGGTATCGCGTGGCGAGGAAATTCCGCAGACTTCCAGCGACGTTTGCACGAGGCCGGAACAGTCCAGGCCATGGGCAGTTTTACCGCCCCAGTAGTAAGGCACGTCCAGAAACTTTTTCGCGACGTTCACAAAGTCCGACTCAAATTCGTTCAAGGGTTTCACGTGTTTCGTGAAAACATATATTCCATTTGAAAGTCTCGAAAATTTTTCATCGTTTGCAACGATCTGAAGTTTCGCATTCATTGGCAGACTGATTGCAGCTTGCGATTTTATATCGGGCTGCGGATATAAAAAAGTGGATGGCACGGAGACCCGGTGAGTTGGCTTAGTCAGATCATTGGAGACAGCGGCTTTGGCAATATAGCCCACATAACTGTCGCGTTCGAGCTGGCACCAAACCCAGTCACCCTTGATCTCGAATGCCAAGAGTCTTTCGCCAAGCAAGGCCTGAGTGGTTTGCATGGCTGTTGATGACATTTCGCGGTGTATGGCGGTAACAGGAACAATAACTTCCATGCTCACGCCTTCAACAAATCTTTTGGCATCGGTGCGGCCCCGCAATTTTGCATCTGCGAGGTCAGGACGGTAGGCATGGAGACGATTGTCGAGGTCGGGCATCATAGATTCTTCGAGTTCAGGCCGATCAAATCGGCCAGCCGGTCGAGATACAGCGCTCCCTTTACAGTGCGTTGAACTAAAACATTGCGGCGGTCGGCCTCATCACGCCGGCGGGCCACGAGATCGAGTTTTCCCATGGTATCCAAAGCCCTGGTTATTACAGGTTTAGAGACCTTGAGCTTCTTGGCAAGCTCGCGGATGGTGTGAGGCGGGGCTTCCATATAGATGGTCAACAGGATGGTCACCTGCCGCACGGAAAGATCGGCCTCATGGCCATGCACCTGAGCAAGGCTGACATCGTGCCAGAGTTTGAGGGCCTGTGCGGTTCCCAGCGGGATTGACATGGAGCCATCAGCAATCGTTACGGGTGCGTTTCATTCTCTCGCATCGGGCGGTGGTTCGCAAGCTTATTTCTTATAACGCTCCGCAATCAGCGAAAACAGGGTCCTGATCCCCTGTGCTTCGCCGCCTTTGGGGAAGCCCGGCCTGGCTGTTGGAGTCCAGCCGTAAATATCAAGGTGAAGGTAGGATTTGGCCTTTTCCACAAAGCGCTTGAGGAACAGGGCCGCGGTTATGGAGCCGGCAAAGCTTGAGTCGGCGCTGTTATTCATATCGGCTACGGAAGATTCAAAAAGGGTGTTGTAAGGTTCCCAAAGAGGCATCCGCCAGAGTGGATCACGCTGCTCGGAGGCGTGCCTTGCAAGGTCAGCAGCTAACCCCTCATCAGTTGTATAGAATGGCGGGAGGTCAGGCCCCAACGCCACGCGGGCCGCGCCGGTAAGGGTTGCCATGTCGACCAGGAGATCGGGAGCTTCCTCATCGGCAAGCGCCAAGGCGTCAGCCAGAATCAACCGGCCCTCAGCATCGGTGTTGCCAATCTCTACGGTCAAGCCTTTGCGGCTTTTTAAGATATCGCCAGGGCGGAAGGCTTCTCCATTGATCGCGTTTTCAACAGCTGGAATGAGAACGCGCAGGCGCACCGGAAGCTGGGCGTCCATGATCATCTGAGCGAGCCCAAGCACATTGGCGGCACCGCCCATGTCCTTTTTCATAAGCGCCATGCCGGAGGCCGGTTTGATATCAAGGCCACCGGTATCAAAGCATACGCCCTTGCCCACTAGTGTCACCTTGGGAGCGCGCGCTGACCCCCACGTAAAATCAATGAGGCGTGGCTGCCGTGGGCTGGCCTTGCCAACATCATGGATCATTGGAAATCCGCGCTTGAGAGCTTCCCCGGAAGTTGCCTTCAGTTTTGCCTTGTGAAGCGAAGCGACTTTGCGGGCAGCCGCTTCCAATTCAGCGGGACCAAAATCATTGGAAGGGGTATTGATGAAATCGCGCACCATGAAGGTGGCGTTTGCAAGTCTCACAACAGCTTCATAATCAACATGGCTGCCGCAAACGAGGCGGGGGAATTTTTTGGCTTGTGTCTTGTAGCGATCAAACCCGTAAGCTTCCAGGCACCAGGCCAATTCAGCAAATCTGGGGGATTCAGAATTTGCTGTCAGGAAAGCATAGGTGCCGGGTGGCAATTGCCGGCACAGCCAAGCCAATTTGAACCCGTCGCCGCCATTGGAGCCCACGATGACTTCTGCAATGGCGCCGTCTCCGCCGGGCACCTGAAGACAGCTTCCGGCGGTACCTGCAAAATTCTGGGCCTCGGCCCACTTCTGGGCAGCTTGCGGCAGTTTGCTGAAAATTTTAGGCCAGGTTGCCGCTGTTACAACGCGCATTTGAACGGCCTTGCGGCTGCCACTCGGCAGGAGAATTTTTCGGGCATCGATCATTTATCAGCTCGCTTTGTTTCTTGGATCGCATCCAGCTTCAATCAATATATGGTTAATGGTTTATTGACACCTCCATACCATGATCTGGCTCAGCTATTCGCAATTTGCATGATTCTTTTGGGGTGTGGGTGATGGTGTCGGTCAACAATGAAAATTTGCGCAAAGTTACGCTGCCCGTACTCTTGCTGGCATCGGCTTTTGCCATAACGGCCTGCCAGAGCAAGACCGCGAGCCTGGGTAGCCTTGACGGGTTGAATACCGCCAGCACGAGCCCTGCTTCGTTCAAGAAAACTGCCGAACTTGGCGAGCGGTGGCAAGGAGACCAAAAGAACCTTGAACTCGGTTTGGCTTACGCGGACGGGCTTGAAAAACTTGGCCAGACTGACCAGCAAATGCAGGTTTTGGCAACACTGTCAGCACAAAATCCAGAAAATACCCAAATTCAGTCACTTTATGGCAAGACCCTCCTAGCCGCTGGCCGGCCGGGTGAAGCCATTCCCGTTTTGGAAAAAATGGTCGCAAGCGGGTCGGGAGACTGGCGTACGCTGTCGGCGCTGGGATCAGCCTATGATCAGCAGGGCCAATACAGCACCGCCCGCGAAACCTATCAGAAAGCCCTGGCACTGCAGCCCAACCAAATTGCCGTTCTCAACAATATGGGCATGTCATATGCGCTCGAGGGAAATCTAAAACAGGCAGAAGCGACTTTGCAAAGCGCCATAGCCTTGCCCGAAGGCAAGACATTGCCAAGACTCCGGCAAAATCTTGCGCTGGTCGTGGGCTTGCAGGGGCGCTTTGAAGAATCCCGCCAAATTGCCAGCGCAGATCTTCCACCGAAAGAAGTTGAAGCAAACATGGCCTATTTGCAAAAAATGCTTTCACAACCCAACACCTGGCAGCAACTTTCAGGCGACTCTCAAGGCTAAAAAGTTAAAAACAATTCAACAAAAAAGGCGCGAAAATCATTCGCCCTTTTGTTTTGGTGCGGCAATTCCTTTATGGCAACTTAAGGACCAGGATTACGGATGGTCCCAGAATAACGACGAAGATAACTGGCAAGAAGAACAAGATCATTGGCACGGTCAGTTTTGGAGGCAGCGCTGCCGCTTTCCTTTCCGCTTCTGACATGCGGCTATCACGATTTTCCTGAGCCAGAACACGAAGGGCCGTGCCCAATGGCGTGCCGTAGCGTTCGGATTGGATGAGACTTGTGACAACGGACTTGACTGTCGGAAGGCCCGTGCGCTTGCCCAAATTCTCAAAAGCCTTGCGGCGATCCTGCAGGTAGGAAAGTTCGGCCACAGTCAATGTCAACTCTTCGGCCAGGGCTACAGAGCCACTGCCTATTTCGCGTGCGACGCGTTGCATGGCAGGCTCAACGGCCATGCCAGACTCAACGCAAATCAGCAAGAGATCGAGCGCATCGGACCATGCCCTCCTAATCGAATCCTGGCGTCTGGTCTTGAGGTTCTTTACGATAATATTTGGCAAATAAAAGCCAACCACCAGGCCCACCACTGTAGCAACTAATCGCATCTGTGGCGGAACGCGGTCCGCAAAAACCGTGGACGAATAGACAAATACGATAATGGCGACCACAATCGGTGTGATCAGGCGCATGGCAAGGAACGTGATAAGGTGGCGCTCGCTCCTCATTCCGGCCTGGCGCAGCATTTCGCGCGATCCCTCTGCCTCAAACACGTGCCGCAAATTGAAAGTTTCCACGAACTGGGTCACCAAGCCGCGTTTTGGCCTTTCCCGAAGCTTTGCCTCGCCATTGACGAGCAGGGCCTTTTGTTGAGCGCGCAACTTGTCGCGCTCCAAGGAGACGCCCTTGATGCGCGCGCCCAACTTGTCATTCTCGAAATAGGGTGCTGCAATCGTTAGCACGGTTCCAAAGGCTGCGAAGCCAACAAGTGCTGTAATAAGCACTTCGATCTGGAGGAGGCTGGATATGAGATTCATCATTTTGGCGCGGTACCCAGCTCAAATTTCGAAGTTTATCATTTTGCGCATGACTAAAACACCTATCCCCATCCATATCCCGCTTCCAATGATGAGAATGTTTCCCATGCGCGTGTAGAAAAGCGGATTCAAATATTCCGGGTTCAAGACAGTTAGTGCGCCCATGATGATAAAAGGAAGCGAACCAATGATTGCAGCCGAGGATTTGGCCTCCTGGCTTACGGCCCTGATCTTTGCTTTCATTTTCTTGCGGTCGCGCAGCACTTTGGACAGGTTGCCCAGGGCCTCCGAAAGGTTACCGCCGGTCTTTGCCTGAATGGCCATGACAATTGCCAGAAAGTTGACTTCCGCCAATGGCATGCGTTCAACCATGCGTTCAACACCCTGGTCAACGGAAATGCCGATACGCTGGCCTTCCACAATTTCATTGAATTCCGGACCAACTGGCGGACCTGATTCCGAAGCAATAACCCGCATGGCATCGGTGACGGGGAGACCCGACTTAAGACCCCGAACCATGACGTCAATGGCATCGGCAAAATCGTTAAGAAAAATATTCTGCCGGCGGGTGCGCAGGTATTTGATAATCCAGCGAGGCAGACCAAGAAAACCTACCAGTCCGGAGCAGACAGCAACATACCAGGGCAAGGCAAAAACAAATGGCACGGCGGCCATGATCAGCCCCAAGATAAACGACAGCACCCAAAATGTCCGGATAGACAATTCGAGGCCGGTCTGTGCGATTAGAGTACGCAAATTGATCTTCTTTTTGCGCTGTTTCTCGCGCTCGCCAAGCTGATTTAATGAGTCTTGAATCTGCTTGCGGCGCGTGTCTTTCGGGTCTTCCATCAACCGCGAACGCAACGTCTGTTTGGCAGGCATTTTTGTTGAGGATGTTACTGCCTGAATCCGTTTCGATGCGACGGCATTTGCAAAGAGAGGGAAAAATACCGCCAGCGCCATGCCGCCTACGGCAACGGCCACCATGAACACAAATGCAACTTGTGAAATATCCTGGCCAAAGAACATAATTGCATCAATCCTTCAATATTCTGCGCAACAAACGTCGTGACGCAACTTTTACAAATGCCCTAGTCCTGCTCGTTGCGCGACTCAGCCTGTTCAAGCGCCTCAGCCAAACGTCTTTCTTCATTATAGTAGCGGGCACGATCCCAGAAATGGGGCCTTGCAATGCCGGTTGACCGATGCCGTCCGATGATCTTGCCATTGGCGTCTTCACCGACGATTTCATAGACAAAGAGGTCCTGAGTGATGATCACATCACCTTCCATGCCCACAACCTCGGTGATATGCGTAATGCGACGCGAGCCATCGCGCAGACGAGCTGCCTGAACAATGACATCGATCGACCCGCAAACCATTTCCTTGATCGTTTTTGACGGCAGCGAGAAACCGCCCATGGTAATCATCGACTCAAGCCGTGAAAGCGCCTCGCGCGGGCTGTTGGCGTGGAGCGTTCCCATGGAGCCATCGTGACCGGTGTTCATGGCCTGCAAGAGGTCAAAAGCTTCCGGTCCGCGGACTTCGCCGACGATGATTCTTTCGGGACGCATACGCAAACAGTTCTTCACGAGATCACGCATGGTGATCGAGCCTTCACCCTCCAGATTGGGTGGACGGGTTTCCAGACGCACAACGTGGGGCTGCTGAAGCTGAAGTTCGGCCGCGTCCTCGCAGGTGATAATGCGTTCCTCATGATCAATATGACCAGTGAGACAATTCAATAGTGTCGTTTTACCTGAACCGGTACCACCGGAAATCAGCACGTTGCAGCGAACGCGACCGATAATTCCCAGAATCGTAGCACCTTCCGGCGTGATAGACTTGAACTTGACGAGATCGTTCAGCTTCAGCCGATCTTTTTTAAATTTACGAATTGTCAGTGCCGGACCATCGATAGCAAGAGGCGCAACAATGACGTTGACACGAGACCCGTCGGGAAGACGTGCATCGCAAATCGGGCTTGCTTCATCGACGCGCCGTCCAATTTGGCTGACGATGCGCTGGCAGATGTTCAGCAACTGGCCATTGTCGCGGAAACGCACACCGGTTTGCTGCATCTTGCCGCCGACTTCGATAAAGGTGAGGTTTGCGCCGTTCACCATGATATCCGAAATGTCATCACGGGCCAGAAGCGGCTCCAAGGGACCATAACCCAAGACGTCGTTGCAAATATCCTCGAGCAGTTCTTCCTGCTCGGCAATTGACATCACGACGTCCTTCAGCGTGATGATCTCGTTTACGATGTCACGAATTTCGTCACGGGCGGCATCGCGGTCAAGCTGGCCAAGCTGGGTGAGATCAATAGCATCAATCAAGGCATTGAATATTGTGCTCTTGATGTCGTAGTAATTGTCAGATTTCCGCGCCGCCAGGCCGGGCTCAGCTTTTTTGGATTTGGCCGCTGCTGGCGGTGCGCTGGTTGACCCTGGACGCGCCGCCTGCCCGGTAAATTGGCCGCCGGAGGCAGGAACGTTCAGATCAGGGATATGGGTCGGGACCGCGGCTCCGCCAGCGAATGCATCGCCGTTCGGTGCAATGGTTTGCGGGACCGGCAATACGGGAGCCTGCTGTGTACCGACATCACTTCTTTTGCCAAACATTATTTCTTCCTCAGTAACGGCAATTTTTGAAACAGGGATGTCCGTCCAGATTTAACGGCTTTCCCTACTGTTTCATTTCCCGCAATAATCTGTGCAAATGAGGTCAGCATTTCCGCGGTCTTGGACTTGGGTGCAACTTCAAAAATCATCTGGCCGTTGCTTTGGGCCGTTCCAAATGTCTGTGGGTCGTGGGGAATGATGAATGTCGGCGCAATACCGACCGCCTTGGCAAAATCGGCGGCGGGAATTTCCGGGCGCTTTGGCACACCAACCTGATTCAGAATCAGACGGGGCGGCTTATCATTCGGCCTGGAGGCCTTGAGGAGATCAATCAGATTCTTCGTATTCCTCAGGCTTGCGAGTTCTGGTGTTGATGTAATGACAACTTCATCAGCGTTGAGCAGCGTATGTTTAATCCACGGAGCCCACATATTTGGAACGTCGACCACAACACATGGCACGCTGTGCCGTACAACATTGAGAATTGTCTCAATGGCGCTGGCTTCAATTGTAGTGTCCCTGTCTACGCCGCCTGGGCCGCTTAAGAGACTGAGCTTATCGCTCAATTTCGTGAGCATGCGATCAAGCAATGTAGCGTCTACGCGGTCGGGTTGTCCGAGCGCGTCAAGAATTCCGCCTGCGGCATCCTGATTGAAATTCAGCCCGGCGGTTCCAAAGGCCAGATCGAGGTCAGTAATCACGGTTTCAAGGCCATGATTCTTCGACAGGGCCCAGGCAATGTTGTGAGCAATAGAACTTGAGCCCACGCCACCCTTTGCACCGACGAAGGCCACAATGCGGCCCAGCGGTTCCGATTTCGGATCCTGATAGAGAGAAGCTATGGTCTCAATAATTTGCATTTGCCCCAGGGGGGCAACAAGATACTCGCTGACACCTTGCCGAACGAGTTCCCTGTAAAGGATGACGTCATTCAGGTGGCCAACTACAATGACCTTGGTTGTCGGCTGGCAAACCTGAGCAAGCTGGCCGAGCTCCGCCAGTATCCCGTCTCTTGAGCTATGGGATTCAACCACCAGGACATTTGGGGTGGGCTGGGTCTGATAGACCTGGACTGCCGCCAAAATGCCCCCTAGTTGAATTGTGACATGGGCCTTGGACATGCGCCTGTCCATCGCGGCAGCCTGCAGCGTCTCAGCGGTCTGCTGATTGTCGCAAAACGTGTGGATGTTGACGCGGGGCACCAATGCTACTGGAAACTCGTCAGCTTGCGGCGTTGCGGTGCTTTGGGCAGTTGCGTTGATCATTTTTTTGGCCTGTTCTAAATTCTCTAAGGCGTCGCATTCGGTCGGTTACGTAAACTATGTTATAAGGCTAGTAGAGTGCATAACTTCTTGACCTCGGTTCTCGTGACGCAGCCAGTGCCGGCGCAGTTGGTTCAGGCACCACGAAATTGTCAGGATTCACCACCATGGCGGCAATATTGCTTTGCACGGAACAGCCGAAATTTGTATAGGGCTCGTTATTTGATGTATTGGTCAGATCAGACGACCAATCACCGCATTCTTTCGTGACAGCGACGCTGCGGAGATAGGAAATTTGGACCGTTCCCTTCGAAGAACCAGGATAGGTTTTTTGCACAATCATGCCCGGTGAAATCCCGCTTTGCACAAGCAGTTGATAGGTTTCCCGTGCAACCTTGCCAGACGCACCACCACCAGAGGGGCGACTAATTGTGATCCTTGACGAACTGGAATTTCTGGCGGAACGGGTAAATCCGGATATCATATTGATCTGCGCGGACTGCAGCGTGCCGTACTGAGACGAAATTTCCATTTTTACCGGCGCTCTAGTGACTTCAATTGGATATCTTTCATAATGGGTTGATGCCACATATGTGTCATCAAGCGCCAATTCGCCATTGCTGCATGCCGCAAGTGTGGGTGACATTGCCAAAAGCAAAACCACACTCATCTTTGAAGCGGCCGACACGGGAAAATACTTGTACATGATAGTCTCCGCTTACACTTATTCTACAATGAAACCGACGGTGCCGTGATAGACACCATCCGGATTTTGCCCAGCCGTGCCATAAACTTTGTTCAAGCGACCCAGTAAAATGGTCTGGCGATCCGTCGGCACGTTGAAGCGATCCGCCGGGGTTGAAAGCTGATTCTCCGCAACAGTGCCTACCAGGTAAGGCGTCACGATAACCACCAATTCGGTCTCGTCGTGGGTGTAGTCACGGCTCCTGAAAAGTGCTCCAAGTACCGGAAGTTTTTTCAGGCCCGGGGTCGCGTCAATTTGCTGGCGGGTGGTATCTTTAATAAGACCGGCCAGCATCATGGAGCCACCGCTTGGAAGCTCGACAACTGTTGAAGCGTTACGCTGGTCGATGCCCGGAATGCCGTTAACCCTGAGATCGCTGAGCTCACTCACATTGGTCGTTATACTCAGATTAATACGGCCTTCGGACAACACGAGGGGGGTAAAGGAAAGTGATACGCCAAAATCCTTGAATTCCACTCCGCAAGTCGTCGACGAGCTGCCTGAAGAAGACTGGCCCGAACAGCTGTTTCCTGTCGGAAACTGGCCGCCCGCGTGGAAACTGGCAGATTGGCCGGAAATAGCCGTCAGATTGGGTTCTGCCAGGGTTTTAAGTACACCATCTGTTTCCATGGCACGAATGACGCCGGTAATGGTGTTTGTGCCATCGTCATAGATACCTTTTATCCCGGTAGTCCCAGCAAGAGGGCCAAAGCTCTGAAGATTGAAGGCAAATTTTCCCATGGACATCAGTGCCTGGAGATCGACCCCGAACTGTTTGAGAACACTGCGCTTCACTTCAACAATGCGAACTTTCACCATTACCTGGTCTTCGCCGGCGATTTTGATGGCGTTCACAATGCCGAGCGTCGGCATGTCGTTCTTGCCGATACCTGCGAAGTTTTGAGCGATATCTATCGCCAACTTGGCGTCGCCGGCATTGGCCGTGCCCGTTAGCACAACGTTTTTGTCGGCCCATTCAACGGTAATTTTCGTGCCCGGGATGCTTCTTTGAATGAGCTTCTGCAGGGCCATGGCATCGATGGCAACTTCGAGATCAAGATTGAGAATCTGCCGGCCACCCTCATCAAAGAAGAAGATGTTGGTTTGCCCAATTGCACGGGCAAACAAGTAGGCGGTGTTTTTTGAACGCACCACGGCGTCCACGATTTCCGGATTGCCTACGATTACATCCTGAGCGTTGGCAGGAAGACGAACGACGATGGATTTGTTCAACCCAATGCGCACGAATTGCCCATCGCTTTCAGCCGTGCTCTGGATAGTTTCCAAATCGCTGGCTGCAGCGGACTTTTGCAGCAATGCACCCGCCACCGGCACGAATACCATGGAACTCAGAAGGAGTGCCGCCCATTTGAGGCTCATGCGATTGGATTTGAGCGCCGCTGACTTTTGATTTTTAAACAACATGACCTGATGCCTCAACGAGTAGACGAATAGGATTCAATGCCGTAACGAACGAATAGTGTGTCGCCACCGCCTTTTTTCGTGCCCAAATATTTATCGGCAAGCTTCGGACCATTTTCTTCCATGCTCTTGCCCTCATTTTCCGCGATCGAACGAAGGGCGAGCGAGAGTTCGCCAGCCGATTCAATCATCGAAATTACTTCAGATTGCCTGGCATCCAACTCCAGGGTTGCGGTTTCGCCTTCGGCTACGGTAACAGTGTCACCTTCCTGCTCTTGCCGGTAGGTTTGATTGATGGCGAGAACGCGGACATTGGTGAGAGAAGTTTCGCTCTTGACAATTCTATCTCCGCCATCTGGATTATCCAGTTTTCTGGTGAGAATGACGTCAACACGGTCGTTTGGAAGGATGAAGCCGCCGGCACTTGTGTACTTGGATATCTTGACTGAAATGGCTCGCATGCCTTTGGGCAGCATGGCGCTGAGGAACCCGGTCTGCCCGGGAAGCACCAACTTCTTCTCAAGAATGGTTTCGCCTTCATAAATGGCGATCCTGGCGCGGGCCGCCAAATACTCTTCCTTGGCTCCCGGCTTTTCATCGCGGGTGATCATGGCATCGGTGACATTTTCCATTGGCCAGGGCTTCCACGCGGTGGAACCGTCGGCAAAACGCTCACCCATGAGGATGTCCTTGGAGGCAGTCAGAACATCAACAGTTTTAACCTTGTTGATCTCCACAACTTCTTTATCGGGTTTTTGGCCAATGAAACCCTTGGCCAAAAGGCCGGCCACGACGGCTGATCCAAAAGCCAGACTGAAGATGACGATGCGCATTTTACTCATTTCGTACCCTTACCTTGCGCACTTGGCGCCAATTAGAATCCTGACTTTCGGACGGAATGGTCAAATTTAGGTTAATGACCGACAGATTGGTGTTGCCTTGTTAACCAGAAGCCACCATCCACCAGCTTTGAGGAAACGCCATAATGGCGCCAATCGCGAAGGCATAGCCGTAGGGAACTTTCGGCCTCAGGCCGGATATTTTTTTTACCCACGACGCAGTGTGAATGTCCCAACCCATGGAAATGAACGACCAGGAGACTACGCAAAGCGCCAGGACGCCGCCGGCCAGGACAGTAAAAACCAAGAACGGCAATGCCTGGGAACTGCCAAACCAAATTCCAGCGGCAGCCAATAATTTTGCATCGCCGCCGCCAAACAGCCCGGCAGAAAACAGAATAAAACCAACGACAAACAGAACAGCGGCAGTCAGGACGTGAAAGCCGAATACGGCAAGTGGCATGCCCGTTGCGAAGGCGAGCGGGAAAAAAGCCGCGAAAATGGTGAGTGTCAGCCAATTGGGAATACGCAGTGACAAGGCATCACCCGCTCCGGCGACAATCATGAGAAGTGGAAAAACCGAGATCGAAAGAAAATGTATCATAGGTCCCCAGTAAGCTTTGCCGCAAATAGCATGGTGCGCGCGTTTCGATCATCACATGCATGGCGTAAAGACTGAGTTAACCTTGCCAAATTGTTGCACAAAAAAAGGAACCATTGGGACGGGCCCAATGGTTCCAATTTCGCATAATACTTACTGAGCCGCTTTCGCAGCGCAGAAATATTAATTACGGCGTAACAGTGCTCATGCCGGTCGTCAGGCTGGTGAACACATCCGAAACCGCAGCCGCCAACGGAGGCATTACGATTACGAGCATCAAGCCCATGGCAGCGGCGATCAGACCATATTCAATTGCGGTTGCGCCGGATTCGTCGTTCATGAAACGTACAAACTTCTTCATTTAAATCTCCAAGTTTATTCTACAGCACCTGGCTCCTCTGCAACGGTACTTCATGCGCCGTCTCCGTGAACCATGCGGTGACCTTAGCCGTCACCTGTTAATGCCAAGTAAATCTTCTAGATCAGGTGAATATTTATGACTACTTAGACCGCCTCTGGTTATTAAAATCATGTATTATTCAGTAGTATTTTATATATCTTTGTATAGCTTGGTAAATATTGTGTTATTATATAGTATTTATATATGTTATACTGATCTCATTCAATAATTTGTAGATTTTGATGAGAATTGATAAAACCTTGTTACGATTAATACTCGTGCTTTTCTATTTTTTTCTTCTTCTACCTGAAACACGAATTTTGACATTGGCTGGGGCGGCGTTCGTTATTTGCCCTCGTCAATTGCTACTCAACCGGTTTCCTTCGTCTTAGTTAGTGACAGGATTCCATATTTGGCAATTTCGTAAGAGAAGATTCACCATTCATGTGCAAATTGGGATGAAATTGAAAAACAACCCCTCGTTCGACATCAAGGAAACAGGCGATATGCTGAAATTTTTACGCGCTGCAACAAGTGCCCTTACGCTGGCGTTTTTCTGCACCTCAGCAGCATACGCGGCACAGGAAATCATCATTAAGACCGACCAAACCCAGTTGATAAACGTATCTGGCATTCCAGGCGCAGTTGTGATCGGAAATCCAAGCATTGCCGATGCCACCGTTCATGGAGACAAAATATTTCTCCACGGCCGAGCCTTTGGCTCTACCAACCTCATTATACTTGACCAGGAAGGCAACCAACTCGCCTCCCTCGAAGTAACCGTGCAAAAGGGTGGCCTGAACAACGTTGCTATTTACAAGGCGGGGACCCGGTACTCGTATGTTTGCGCACCCAATTGCGAAGCGACGTTGCAGGCCGGTGACCAGGTCGACTGGTTCGGTGAAATGGCAAAGATGAACAACTCGAAATCATCGTCGGCAACAGGCAAAACCAGCAGTGAATCAGCGGCACCGCCGGTTGCACAGTAGTCCAAGGACAAATTGCCTTCCCAAGGGCCCCGCGAAAGCGGGGCCCTTGTTTTTCTTTACCAGCACCATGAATGCGGCGGTTCGATACAATTTTAATGAATTCTTTCAGTTAGCTGAAATGGCTTGTTGATAAGAAACAATCTCGAAGAAGTGGTTCTGCCTCTTGATTTCTATGGGCGGCTTCAACACGGGAGATTGTAATGCGGAATTTTCTGAACAAATTTCGTCCTAGGCTTGCGCGACGCTTTAAAAAGTCCGAAAGCGGCGCAACTGCTGTAGAATTTTCGATGGTCGCTTTTCCATTTTTCATGCTTATGGGCTGCATTTGTGAAACTGGTGTCATGCTTTTCGCGGAATATTCCATTCAGGTCGGCGTCCAGGATGCAGCCCGATCAATCAAAACGGGGCAAGCGCAGACTACAAGCTTAAGCGCTTCGGCATTCAAGACAAAGATTTGCGATACTGCCGGCGTTGTTTTCGATTGTGAGGGTGGTCTTACAGTCTATGTAAGACCGGCCACCACGTTTACTGCCCTGGAAACGACAATGCCTAACTATCTCAATGTTGGCGCCAAGCCCGACGGCACGCCTAATCCCACTTCATATGATTGTGGCGGACCTTCAGAGGCGGCAGGTGTTATTGCCACCTACGACTGGGATTTCACAATGCCATTCATGACATTCCTTGGAAACATCAACGGTGGTGAGAAGCGCCGGCTCGTCGGCATTGCAATATTCCAAAATGAACCCTTCCCCGCGACGACCTCATGTTCATAGGGACCAGATAAACCATGAAAAACCTGCTTAAAAAATTTCTGTACGAAACTAACGGCGTTGCGGCAATTGAAGTGGCATTCATCATGCCTTTCATGCTTTTTCTGTACTTTGGGCTCTTTGACATTACTGGCCTCATTTCAGTGAACAGAAAAGTGACGTACGCCACCAGCGTTGTCGCGGATCTGGTCGCCCAAAACAAGACCTCCGTGCTCAAGTCCGATATTTTAAACTATTTTAAAGCCTCAGACATGGTCATGTCGCCAATGCCCTCGACTGCCATCCGCGTAGAAGTATTTGGCTATCGCATCAGTGGTACAACTATTTCCCAAGCCTGGAAAACTGACAACGCAAGCGGAAGCTCTTGTGGCTCAGCGCCCTCCACAGGCGCCATGGCACCCCTTATGGTCGCGGGAAATGATCTGGTGGTTGCCCGTGTGTGCACAACCTACACACCTTACATCGTGTCATTTCTTGGCCAGGAAATTCTGGGCCAATCATCCTTTGCCGTAGGTGAAGCCATTACGCAGCGGCCAAGAAGCACGCTGAAACTGACCTGCTACAGCTCGGTCGTGGGCGGAGCAGTTTGCTCTTAGCCTGACATCTCCGGTTGATCATTAAAGGGGAGCACTTGACGTGCTCCCCTCTTTTTTGGTCCGCGGTTCCCGGCAAGTGGTTGCACTGGCAAAAGTGCCGAACTCAGGTTAAGAGGGCAGAACTCCCGGAGTTAAATAATTGGAACTTACTGTTTTTCTTGCCGTACTGGCCGCAGCCTTCATGCATGCCAGCTGGAACCTGCTGGTCAAACTTAACCTGGACCGGTTTCTCTCACTTTTCCTGCTGCAAACCCTGATGGGCATCATGGGCATCGCCATGCTTATCTTTTTTTCATGGCCTGCCCGCGAAAGTCTGCCCTATGTACTTGTCTCAGGGCTCCTCCATACGGGCTATAATCTTTTTCTAGCGCGTAGCTACAGGGATGGCGATCTCAGCCTGGTTTACCCCATTGCAAGGGGCACGGCGCCGCTGTTAACGTTGCTGGCAACCTGGCTCGTCGCCAGTGAGCAAATTGGTGCAGTAACCGCCATCGCCATCGGCATACTGGTATCTGGCATATGGCTGGTTGCCGTTGGAAAATCAAAATCTCTCAAACTCGACAGGGTATCGCTGTTCTTTGCTCTTGGAACGTCCTGTTTTATCGCTGCATACACGGTTGTTGATGGTCTTGGGGGGCGCGCATCGGGAGCCGCTTCCGGCTATACGGCAATGGTCTTTATCCTGGATGCAATTTTTATGATTGTGGCCGGACTTTACATGCGCGGCCCGGGAATTCTGTTAAAAGTTGCGCCCCATTGGAAAAGCGGTGTCATTGGCGCCTTCCTTTCTGCTTCAGCCTATTGGATTGTTATATGGGCCATGACACAGGCACCAATTGCAGCAGTTGCCGCACTGCGCGAAACCAGCATTCTGTTTGTCATCCTCATGTCTGCAAAATTCCTGAAGGAATATATGAGCTGGGCGCGCATTGTTGGGGGTTTACTCGTGGTCCTGGGCGCAATTGCGCTCCGGCTCTCATAGTTCAAGCAGATGACTTACGTTCATCTCGCCCAGGCCTTCATCAATCGCAGCGGAAAACACTGCTTCGACTGCCTCAACCAGGGACGTATCCAAGTTGAGATCCGTTGCTAGCGATTTGAAATAACCAATGTCCTTTGAGGCGTTGGCAAGAGAAAATTTGTACCCCTCAAAATTTTTGTCCAAAGCTGGCGCCACCATCTTGCGCAGCACGCCAGAATTTCCGGATCCATTCAACATGCCTTCGTAAAGGTCGCGCCAGTCGATATCGGCCCTGCGTGCCGTACCAAAGGCTTCTGCCACAAGCGCTATCATTCCGGTTACAAGATAATTGGAAATAAGCTTGGCGGTGTGGCCCGAACCTACGGGCCCCATGTGACGTACAATGGTGGCAAAGCAGGAAAAGAGCGGCTTGAGGGTCAAAAATACTTCGGGGCTTGTGCCACAAAATACTCCGAGTTGGCCGCTTGCCGCCTGTTCCGGCCCGCCAGTGAGCGGTGCATCGACATAACCAACTCCGAGCTCCGCCAGTTGGCTCGCCAAACGGCGCGTCGATTCGGGGTTCGAGGTTCCCGTATCAATGATAATCTGGCCATTCTGCAAGAATGGCTCCATTGAAAATACGGTATCTTCCACAATTTTCGAGGATGACAGACACAGAACAATATAATCACTTGCTTGAGCGAGTTCCCCGAGGTTTTTGACCTCGCGCGCGCCTTTTAACACCAGATCTTCGATTGGCGCGCGGTTTTTGTGGGCTATGACGGAAACTTCGTGGCTGCTTTTCAGCAAATTCTGCGCCATGCCATGCCCCATAAGACCAGCACCTATGAAACCAATTCTCATGCTTGCCTCCCTACCAGCACATGCTAGTTTCCCGCCTCTGAACAGGAGTAGATTGCATCATGGCGTTACACAAGAATTTCATCAATGGCGAATGGGTTGCAGGCGCCGAAGCCAAGGAAAATATCAACCCTTCCGATGTTTCCGACATTGTTGGTGAATATACCCAAGCCGACAAGGTGCAAACGGAAGCGGCAATCGCCGCGGCGCAAGCGGCCCAGCCTGGATGGGCTTCCACCACCCCGCAACAGCGTGCCGACATTCTGGAAACGGCGGGCATCGAGCTCCTCGCCCGCAAGGACGAAATTGGCCGCCTGCTGTCGCGCGAAGAGGGAAAGCCCCTTGCCAACGGCATCGCCGAGACCATGCGCGCGGCCCAGATTTTCAAGTTTTTTGCGCAAGAGGCACTGCGTGTTGAGGGCGTTTTGGTGGCTTCGGTGCGGGCAGGCGTAGATGTTGCCATCACGCGCGAGCCCGTTGGCGTAGTTGGTCTCATCTGTCCGTGGAATTTCCCGATCGCCATTCCAGCATGGAAAATGGCGCCAGCGCTGGCTTTTGGAAACACCGTCGTGTTCAAACCCGCCGACCTCGTTCCGGGCACGGCCTGGGCCCTGGTTGAAATCCTGTCGCGCGCGGGCCTGCCTAAAGGCGTGCTCAATCTGGTGATGGGGCGCGGCTCGGTCGTGGGCCAAACCATGCTCGACTCTCGCGGCGTCAATGCCATTTCATTTACCGGTTCAGTTGAAACGGGGGCAAAGGTTGCAATGGCGTGCTCCAAGCGGGGTGCCAAGTATCAGCTGGAAATGGGCGGCAAGAACCCGCTGATTGTTCTGGATGATGCCAATATCGACGCTGCCGTTGCAGCCTCCATTGACGGTGCGTTCTACCAGACCGGCCAGCGCTGCACGGCGTCATCGCGCTTTGTCGTTCAAAGCAAAATCCATGATGCCTTTGTTGACAAGATGTTGACAGCCATGAAGGCGCTCAAAGTTGACCACGCTTTGAAAGAAGGAACGCAGGTCGGGCCCGTCATCGATGAAGCCCAGATGGCGCAGGATGAGAAGTATATCGGCATCGCGCGTGACGAAGGTGGTGAACTGGCCTGGGGCGGCGAGCGCCTGAACCGTGATACCAAGGGGCATTTTCTGTCGCCTGCTCTCTTTGTGAATACGAAAAACGACATGCGGATCAATCGTGAGGAAGTCTTTGGACCCGTCGCTTCAGTCATCAAAGTTGGCAGCTATGACGAGGCACTCAGCGTTGCCAATGATACCGCCTTCGGCCTGTCATCTGGAATTTTCACAACATCACTGAAATACGCCACGGACTTCCGCAAGAAATCAGCTGCTGGAATGGTGATGGTCAATCTACCGACGGCTGGCGTTGATTATCATGTGCCGTTTGGCGGGCGGAAAGGCTCAAGCTACGGGGCCCGTGAACAGGGCCGCCATGCGGCTGATTTCTACACGTCGATCAAGACGGCTTATACACTCGCAGGGTGAGTTCGCCGACACGCTCGATGGCAGCGCGTATTTCGTCGCCAGGCTGAATGGGACCAACACCACTTGGCGTACCGGTGAAAATCATATCACCGGCATACAACTCAAACAGTTTGGAAAGTTCGCTGATGATCTCTGGTACACTCCAAATCATCTCGGAAATATCGGAACTTTGGCGCTGAATCCCATTGACGTGCAATGAAATACCCGCGCGCTCGAGCAGGCCAATGCTTGCCTTTGGCGTGATTTCGCTGACCGGCGCCGAGTGGTCAAAGGCTTTTGCGACTCCCCAGGGCCTGCCTGCTTTCTTGGCTTCGCCTTGCAAATCACGCCGGGTCATGTCGATGCCTACCGCATAGCCACAGATATGCTGAGAGGCTTCTGGCACCGCGATATTTCTGCCACCGGAATGGAGAGCAACGACCAGTTCAACTTCATGATGCACATCTAGACTTGCCGGTGGATAGGGGAAATTTCTATCCAGCAGCACGGAGTCCGCGGGCTTTTGGAAGAAAAATGGCGGCTCGCGCCCCGGAATGCCGCCCATTTCAACAACATGGTCATTGTAATTGCGGCCCACACAATATATGCGGCGGACCGGAAAGCGCAGATGGGTGCCCTTTACCGGCACCGAGGCCTGTTTTGGCGAGGCAATGACGTAACTCATATCAGTTCAATGCCACGGTGGCGGAACAGGTCCCGCGTGGCTTCAGCCGAACCGTTGAGATCAATGGCCTTGCAGGCATCCTCAATCACCACAGTATCAAAGCCCAAATTCTTCGCGTCCTCCGCCGAATAGCGGACACAGTAATCAAAAGCCAAGCCAACGAAGAATATTCTGGTGAATCCGCGTTCCTTCAAATAGCCGCCAAGGCCAGTCGGCGTCACATGGTCATTTTCAAAGAAGGCGGAATAGGAATCGACCTCATGCCGGAAACCTTTCCGAACGATGAGCTCGGTTTGCGGGATATCCAGCAGCTTATGAAAGGCGGAACCATGAAGCCCCTGAATGCAGTGATCGGGCCACAGGGTTTGCGGGCCATAGGACATTTCAATCTCTGAAAACGGTGCCTTGCCGGGATGTGACGATGCGAAAGATGAATGCCCGGCGGGATGCCAGTCCTGGGTCAGGACAACATGCTTGAAGTTCTTGGCGAAGTCATTGATGAGGGGAACGACTTCATCTCCATCAGGCACAGCCAGATTTCCACCAGCACAAAAATCATACTGTATGTCAACGACAAGAAGCACTTCTGTTTCTGCAGTCTGCATAGGAACCTCATTGGGCCAGGGAAGCAGCGCAACCCTTGAATGCCGGGAAGCGATCAACAATGACATAAACGGGAATGGGGTGCATGAGATGCGCCAGTTTCCCCTTATCCTCAAATATCGCGCGGAAGGGGCCGCTCTTCAGATTATCAATGATGGATGGCGCAATGCCGCCGGCGAGGTACACGCCGCCACGGGCCTGCAGCGCCATGGCAGCATCGCTGGACAGGCGCGCCAACCATGAAATGAAGTGGTCAAGAGTCTTTGTGGCCGCCGCATCCTGCCCTGCTAGTGCCGCCTGAATGACAGCCTCCGGGCTTTCCAATTTTCCCTGGGGAGCAATTGTCTTGTAGAGCAAATAGAGGCCCCCGCCGCTCACCGCATCCTCGGCGGTAAACACGGAGCCGGGCACTTTCATGCGTTCGCGCAAGTCAAACTCCTCGCGCGTTGCGGTGGGCAATGTCACCTGGCCAAGCTCACCGGGAAGCGCCATCCAGCCGCCTTGCGGCAGGGGTGCAAGAGCTGCCATGCCAAGTCCAGTGCCAGGCCCCAGCACAATTTTGAGCTTGGGTACCGGCGAATCCTGTCCGCCTATCTGGATCAGATCATCGCCATGCAAATGGGGGAGGGAAAGGGCCAGCGCCTCATAGTCATTCAATACCCTGAGGTGCCTTGCCTTGGCGGCCAGCCGCAGGCTTTCGCTGGTGAACGACCAATCGCGATTGGTGAGGGAAATGTGCTCGCGGTCAACCGGGGCCGCGACTGCAATGGCAGCCGATGAAAGCGAAGCTACATCCCGGTTGCGCAAATATTGCTGAATTGCCGCTTCAAGCGAAGGAAAATTGTCGTTCCGCAGGGATTCCATGTGCTGGATTGCCATGGAACCCTGCTTAACCAGTCCAAAACGGGAGTTTGTGCCTCCAATATCACCGACGAGTGCAAATTCTGTCATCATGTCCCTCAGCCCTCCACTGCCACGGCAAGCGCTTTTGGGCAAGGGCGAGTGTTGATCTGGCGGTTCGCCATAACTTCGGCTAGTAAGCGGCCTGACTTTAACAGCTGAGATTTCCGTGACCGATCAAATAGCTTCCGAGGTTTCGCGCCGGCGCACCTTTGCCATCATTTCCCACCCGGACGCGGGCAAAACCACGCTCACGGAAAAGCTCCTGCTTTTCGGCGGTGCCATTCAACTGGCAGGCCAAGTGCGGGCCAAGGGTGACAGGCGGCGGACGCGTTCAGACTGGATGTCGATTGAACGGGCGCGCGGCATTTCGGTGGTTACTTCAGTGATGACCTTTGAATACAATAGCTGTGTGTTCAACCTTTTGGACACGCCGGGCCACGAGGACTTTTCGGAGGATACCTACCGCACGCTTACGGCAGTTGATGCAGCGGTCATGGTGATCGACGGGGCCAAGGGCATTGAAGCGCGCACCCGCAAGCTTTTCGAAATCTGCCGCTTGCGCGATATTCCCATTATTACTTTCATCAATAAGATGGACCGGGAAACCCGCGAGCCCCTTGATCTTCTGGATGAGATTGAAAAAGGTTTGGCACTGACTGTGTCCCCAATGGTATGGCCCATTGGCCTGGGCCGCGCCTTCACCGGCACCTATGACCTCAATACGCCAAGGGTGCGGAGGCTCGATGAGGACCCCGCCGGACAGGTTGTATCTGGTCCCGACGACCCTTTGTTTGCATTGCTGCTGACGCCGCCCCAGCTTGCGACATGGCGCGATGAAATGGAACTGGTGCGCGACCTCTGCCACAGTTTTGACCGCGCCTCTTTTCTTGAAGGCCATCTATCACCGGTTCTCTTTGGCTCGGCCTTGAGAAACTTCGGGGTGCGTGATCTCCTCGATACATTGATTGCCCATGCTCCGCCGCCCCGCGACCAGCAGGCGAGGCAGCGCGTGATCCATGCAAGCGAACCAAAAATGTCCGGCATTGTTTTCAAGATACAGGCCAATATGGACCCCAACCACCGGGACCGCATCGCTTTCATGCGGCTTGCCTCCGGTAAGCTCACGCGCGGCATGCGGGTCAAGATTGTTCGCACCGGAAAGACCCTTGCGCTCAATGCTCCGCAATTTTTCTTTGCCCAGGACCGCTCGCTGGCGGAGGAAGCTTTTGCCGGCGATGTCGTGGGCATTCCCAATCATGGTGTGCTGCGCATTGGCGATACGCTGACGGAAGGCGAGGACATCGTCTTTACAGGTGTGCCTAGTTTTGCCCCTGAAATCCTGCGCCGGGTGAAACTCGGCGATCCGATGAAAGCCAAAAAACTGCGCAGTGCTTTAGAGGAACTCGCTGAAGAAGGCGTGGTTCAGCTCTTTATACCTGTGGATGGTTCAGCGGCTGTTGTAGGGGTGGTGGGCGCGTTGCAGCTTGATGTTCTGGCTGATCGGCTTTCGAACGAATATGGCGTGCCGGTTGAATTTGAATCGACACGGCATGAGGTGATGCGCTGGATTGCCTGTGATGACGCCAAGAAGCTCGATGATTTTATTGCCGCCAACCGCTTTTCCATTGCCAATGACCTTGATGGGTCACCGGTGCTGATGGCGCAATCGGCCTTCAGCCTGAACTATACGCTGGAGCGGGCGCCTGATATCAAAGCGACTGAAATCAAGGAAATGCACCGGGCTGCCTAAGGAGCACATATCATGTTGCCAAATGACCTTGATCTGCCCCACGCCTTTGCAATCATTTTCCTGTTCGTCATGTGGTGGCTCTATGGCCCCATCTTGAGAGCCCTGGGACGCGGCACGCTCAATGCACAATTGCATGTGGTGCGCATGCGCTGGATGCGGATGTTGCTGCAAACCCACCGTGATCACCGCACTTTTGATGCGTTGATGATGGGGCATATCTCCAACTCCATGGCATTCTTTGGGTCAGCAACGCTGCTGGTACTGGCTGGCCTGTTGGGCACATTGGCTAACATCAGCGGTCTTTATGGGGCTGTCATGGAAGTAAAGTTTGTCCCCATCGTCAGCCTCGAACTTTTCACCGTCTATTTCATTTCACTCACCCTGATCATGGCAATTTCCTTCTTCGCCTTCACTTATGCGCTGCGGAAACTGTCTTACACCTTGGCCATGATGGGCGGTTTGAGCGAGGCGCCGGGCGATGATCCCAATTCCAGAACCATGATTTTTGAAACGGCAACTGTGATGACCGAAGCGGTGAAAAGTCTGAACAACGGCATTCGCGGATTTTATTTTGCGGTGGCCGCCATTTTTCTTTTCGCGGGCCCCTATTACTGCATATTCATGACAGTGGTCATGAGCGGCCTCCTGCTCTACCGCCAGGGCTTTTCAACCACGGCCCTTGCAATTGAGCGCTATGTCGATGCCATGAACCAGATGGAAAAGTAAGTCTACTTAAGCTTTGAGGCTTCGCGCGCAAGTGTCTCTATGCCGGCCCAGTCATTGGCCTCAATCAACTTTCTTGGCACCATCCAGGATCCGCCAACGGTGATTACATTCGAAAGCTTGAGATATCTGGGCGCTGACTCCAGCGTGATGCCGCCGGTCGGGCAGAAGCTCACCTGCGGCAAGGGGGAGGCGAGAGAGGCCAGATAGGGAGTACCGCCCGCTGCTTCGGCGGGGAAGAATTTTTGAAAGCGGTAGCCGCGTTCCATGAGGCTCATGCACTCCGAGGCCGATGCACTGCCTGGAAGCAGGGGGACGATCGCATCCTCGGCCGCATCAAGCAGAGCCTTCGTGGCACCAGGGGAAACGGCAAAGGCGCAGCCAATGTGCTCGGTCTCCTTCAGTTTCTTGCCATCGAGCACCGTGCCAGCACCGACAATGGCGCCTTCCACCTCGGCGATGATCGCGCGAATGCATTCAAGCGCCGCCTTGGTGCGAAGCGTGATCTCAAGCACCGGCAAGCCGCCCTTGACTAGGGCGCGGGCCAGCGGCACGGCATCCGCCACATTTTCGATGACCATGACCGGTATGACCGGTGCGGCCTTTAGTATTGCATCCATGCCTGGTTGAACATCTTCAGTCATTTCACGCCACCTCAAAAATTGATGCGCCCTGGTCGGCGCGGCCCGCAAGGTTTCGGAAGGCTTTGAACAGCTCGCGACCCGTGCCTTGTTCGTTATGGGAAAGATCAGTGGTGGCCGGAGCCCTCGCCGCAAATTCTTTTGCATCCACCAAGATTTCGAGACGGCCCTTGTCCGCATCGATGCGAATGACGTCGCCGTTCCTGATCTTGGCGATGGCACCGCCATCGGCGGCTTCAGGCGTTACATGGATAGCGGCTGGCACCTTGCCCGATGCGCCAGACATGCGGCCATCGGTCACCAGTCCCACGCGGAAACCCTTGTCCTGCAACACGCTGAGCGGCGGAGTCATGCGGTGGAGTTCCGGCATGCCATTGGCCTTTGGTCCCTGAAAGCGCACCACGGCAACAACGTCTCTGTGTAGTTCGCCTGTCTTGAAGGCCGCGTGGAGTTCTTCCTGGGAATGAAACACCCGGGCTGGTGCTTCAATCAAATGACGATCATCGGGAATGGAAGAGGTTTTAATGACAGCATGCCCCAAAGGTCCTTCGAGCACATTGAGGCCGCCTGTTGCCTGAAATGGATTTTCGCAGCCGCGCAACACCTTATCGTCATGGGAGGCGGTCGCGGCCTCCTTCCATTCCAACGCGCCATCTCGGTTTAATCTTGGTTCTACGAGATAGCCTTTCAGCCCCGTGCCCATGATTGTGGTGACGTCCTCATGCAGCACGCTGCGATGCAGGAGCTCACGAATGAGAAATCCCATGCCGCCTGCCGCGTGGAAGTGGTTTACATCGGCCTTGCCGTTGGGATAGATGCGGGTCATCAGCGGCACAACATGGGAAAGTTCCGCAAGATCATTCCATGTCAGAACGATACCAGCAGCAGCGGCCATGGCGATGAGATGCAGTGTGTGGTTGGTGGAACCGCCCGTTGCCAGCAGTCCAACGACGCCATTCACCACGGCCTTTTCATCGTAGATGCGGCCAATGGGTGTGTAATTATTTCCAAGTGCGGTGATCGAAAGCGCCTGCTGGGCGGAGGCTTTGGTAATTTCATCCCTGAGTGTGGTGCCGGGATTTACAAATGTTGTTCCCGGCAAATGCAGGCCCATGATTTCCATCAGCATCTGATTGGAATTGGCGGTGCCATAGAAGGTGCAGGTGCCCGGACCGTGATAGGATTGTGCTTCTGCTTCCAGAAGTGCTGTGCGATCAACTTTGCCTTCGGCATAGAGCTGGCGGATTTTGGCCTTTTCATCATTGGGTAGGCCAGAGGTCATAGGTCCCGCCGGAATGAACACGGCGGGCAGATGGCCGAAAGAGAGCGCACCAATGATGAGGCCCGGCACAATCTTGTCGCAGACACCGAGATAGACAGCTGCATCAAACATCTGGTGCGACAGAGCTACTGCCGTTGAAAGGGCAATCACATCGCGGGAAAACAGAGAGAGCTCCATGCCGGTTTCGCCCTGGGTGACGCCATCGCACATGGCGGGAACACCACCTGCCACCTGGGCCGTGCCGCCGTTGGCGCGGGCGGCTTCGCGAATAATCTGCGGATAGTGCTCAAAGGGCTGGTGAGCTGACAGCATGTCGTTGTAGGACGTAACAATCCCAAGGTTTGGCCCCGAGCCATTGCGCAATTCTTTCTTGTCATGGGGTCCGCAAGCCGCAAAACCATGGGCGATGTTGGCGCAGCCCAGCGCCTTGCGCTTGGGTTGTGAGCTCACCGCAGCATCAATGCGCGCGAGATAGCGCCCGCGCGATGGCTTGCTGCGCGCAATGATTTTCTCAGTGACCGCTGAGACGATGGAATGAACAGACATGGGCTTAACTCCGTCAGGGACACCAATAGAGTGTCAAAGGCTTTTTTGACCGCAGGACAGCCCGCACCGGCATGGCCTCAACCGGCCCTTCCGCAAGAGCCTTGTTTAGCACGTCGCGCTTTTCCTGTCCTTCGATGTGAAGACACAAAACACTTGCATCAAGCAGGGCCGGAAGGGTGAATGTCAGTCGTGGCTCGCCCGCAGTAGAGGCTGATATCTCCATGACGCGTTTTTCCGTCTTGGGATCGAGGGCCTCAACCAAATGATCCCCGCCGGGAAACAGCGAAGCGGTGTGCCCATCGGTTCCCATGCCGAGAACCACAACGTCGAGTGTTGCAACATTTTCCGCATCTGGATTTTCAAAGAGCGGAATGAACTCGGCTCCGGCGGCAAGATTTTGCAGAAGATTGTCACGCACCAGTTTGGCGTTGGAGCGCGGACTGGTTTCCGGTACTTGACGATCGTCAACCAAGGTAACCGTAATCTTGCTCCAAGGGATATCAATGCGGGAGAGGGTTTCAAAAAACAGCTTTGGCGTGGTGCCGCCGGAAACCGCAAGGCAGGCGCTGCCCTTGGTTCTCACATGGTGTTGCAGGGCATTGGCCACATCGGTTGCAAGGGCTGAACAGAGGCTGCCCCGGCTTTCAAACAATCGCTCCTTGGCGATCATTGGTGTTCGCCTTCATGCCAAGTACGCCCGTCCCTTTCGATCAGGGCGACAGCCGCCGATGGCCCCCAGGTGCCTGAAGTATAGGGCTTGGGCAGCTCGGGGGACTCTTTCCAATAATCCAGAATGGGGTCAATCCATTTCCAGGCGGCGGTGACTTCGTCGCGGCGCATGAACAGGGTTTGATTGCCGCGCACCACATCCATGAGCAGCCGCTCATAGGCATCGGGATTGCGCACGCCGAAGGCATCGGCGAAACTCATGTCGAGAGGCACATGGCGAAGCCGCATCCCACCGGGGCCTGGGTCCTTGATCATCAACCACAGTTTTACACCTTCATCGGGCTGGAGGCGAATGACAAGGCGGTTGGCGGCGATGGTGCCAGCACTGGCATCAAACACGGAGTGCGGGATGGGCTTGAATTCAACGACAATTTCCGAGGCGCGCGATTCAAGCCGCTTGCCGGAGCGGAGATAAAATGGAACGCCATTCCAGCGCCAATTGCCGATTTCAGCTTTTAGCGCGACATAGGTTTCGGTCTTGGAACTGTTTGAGCCCAGCTCTTCGAGATAGCCGGGAACAGCGCCGCCCGCCGAGGCCCCGGCACGATACTGCCCACGCACTGTCTGGGTTGCCATGTTATCCGCCGTAATCGGCTTCAAGGACTGCAGCACTTTCAATTTTTCATCGCGCACCGCATTGGCATCAATTGATGTTGGGGGTTCCATGGCCACGAGGCAAAGGAGCTGCAACATATGGTTCTGCACCATGTCACGCAGCGCTCCTGCCGTATCATAGTATCCGGCACGGCCCTCTACTCCCAAGGTTTCTGCAACCGTTATTTGCACATGGTCAATGTGGGCTGCATTCCATATGGGTTCAAACAGGGCATTGGCAAAACGGAGCGCCATGAGGTTCTGCACGGTTTCCTTGCCGAGGTAATGGTCAATTCGATAAATCGACGGCTCCGGGAAAATGCGGCCGATTTGTTCGTTCAGGGCCTTGGCGGAGGCGCCATTTTTGCCCACGGGCTTTTCCACAACAAGGCGGGATTTTGGAGTTACCAGATTATGCATGCCAAGATGATCGCAAATGGGCCCGAAGAGATCGGGCCCCACGGCCAGATAAAAGACACGAATGCGGTCTTCCGCGGACTTCAGTACTTTTTCGAGTTCCTTCCAGCCTGCTTTCTGGTTCGCTTCTGCCGCCACATAGTCCAGGCGGTCAAGGAACCGCTTGCACATGTCGGGCTTGCGCAGGTCTTCTGCCACATGGGCCTCAATGGCGGCCAAGGCGAAGGCGCGAAAGGCCTCGCGGGTCATGGCGCGGCGCGAGGAGCCGATTATGCGGGCCGCAAGGGGAATTTGCCCCTGTAAATCCCGATGAAACAGGGCCGGCAGCAGTTTGCGCTGGGCCAGATCGCCCGTGGCGCCGAACACGACGAGATCAAAGACTTCGACAGGAATAGTTCGCGGAGTCATATTTTGTTACAATTCCAATTTTGAGGTACGCCAATCAAAGGGGCGATCTACACGCCGACGGGAGCTTTTGCAATAATTCAATTCCACTGATTTATTGATTTTTTTTCGTGTCTGGGCGATGGATAGCTCGGGGCTCAAGAGGAGAGAATAGGATGATTGTTTGCTGCGGCGAGGCGCTGATTGACATGTTGCCGCGCATCTCCAAGGACGGTGCCGCCGTTTACCAACCTTTCAATGGTGGTTCAATTTTCAATACGGCCATCGCGCTCGGGAGATTGGGAATCATCACCGGATTCTTCAGCGGAATTTCCACGGATTTCTTCGGTGACAGCCTGATCGCTGGCCTGAAAGCCAGCAACGTCGATTTGAAATACGCCAAGATATGGGACAAGCCGACAACTCTTGCCTTCGTAAAACTGGACAACGGCCAGGCGCGCTATTCATTCTATGATGACAACTCCGCCGGGCGGATGCTGACTAAGAAGGACCTTCCGAAGCTCTCGGCTGATGTCAATGCACTGCATTTTGGCTCCATCAGCCTCATAACCGAACCGGGCGCTACGACGCTCGAAGACTTGGTGGAGCGTGAGGAAAAAACCCGTGTGATCTGCCTTGATCCCAATATCCGCCCGAACGTCATCAAAGACCGCAGCCAATACCTTGAGCGGATTGGCAGGCTCATTTCCATGTGCGATATCCTGAAAATATCCGATGAGGATGTGACCTGGATTACGGGCAAAACTGAACTGGGAGCGGCCGCCAGAAAGTGGCTCAATGCCGGCGCCAAGGTTGTCGTCATTACGCGAGGTGAAAACGGTGTTGAGGCTTTCACAAAGGGCATTTCAATCAAGGTGCCTTCGGTAAACGTCAAGGTAGTGGATACGGTGGGCGCAGGCGACACTTTCACCGCCGGGTTTCTCGCATCCCTGCAAAGGGCGGGAAAACTCAACAAGGCAGCCATCTCGTATCTTGACGAGACATCACTGCGAAACGCCGTGAATTATGCAGCAAGGGCTGCCGCCATTACCGTATCGCGGGCGGGCGCCAATCCGCCCTGGGTCCATGAACTGCAGAGCTGATGGAATTTCCGGTTGATGGCGTCATCCCGCAATTGAGCGAAGCCTTGACGCTTGGCTCTGCTGCAATTCTGGTGGCTGAGCCCGGTGCCGGCAAGACAACACGGGTGCCCTTGAAGCTGTTGGGTAGTTCCTGGCTTGGGTCCAAAAAAATTGTCATGCTGGAACCGCGTCGGCTGGCAGCGCGTGCGGCTGCAAAGCGCATGGCGGAAACGCTTGGCGAAGAAATTGGCGAAACGGTGGGTTATACGGTTCGTCTTGACCGCAAAGTTTCGGCGCGTACCCGCATCGAAGTCGTCACCGAGGGCATTCTTACGCGGCGCCTGCAAAATGATCCCGAATTAAAGGATACGGGCCTGGTCATTTTTGACGAGTTCCATGAGCGTAGTCTTGATGGCGATTTGGGTCTTGCTCTTACCCTGGATATGCGCCGGGGCTTGCGCGAAGATTTGCGGTTGCTCATCATGTCAGCCACGCTTGATGCAGCGAAGCTTGCCAAACATTTGCAGGGCGCATCTGTCATTCAGGCAGCGGGCCGCATGTTTCCGGTTGAAACACGCTATCTCGACAAGACGACGCGGCAGACGATTTCCGCTGATGCCTGCAAGGCGACACAACGGGCATTGCAGGAAACCAAGCAGAGCATTCTGGTTTTTCTTCCCGGCGAAGCCGAGATTCGCCGGACTGAGGAAATGCTCAACGCAGCAAATCTGCCGACAAATGTTGTGGTACGGCCACTTTACGGGGCCATGGGTTTTGCCGAGCAGGACGCAGCACTCCATCCTGCACCCGAGGGAACGCGGAAAATCGTGCTGGCCACGACCATTGCTGAAACCAGCCTTACCATTGAGGGCATAGGAATGGTGATTGATACGGGCTTCAAGCGTTCCCCGCGCTTTGATCCCGCCAGCGGCATGACAAGTCTGGAAACCGTCCGCGTGAGTTTGGCGTCGGCGGATCAGCGCCGGGGTCGCGCTGGCCGCCTGGGTCCGGGAGTTTGCTACAGGCTTTGGCCGGAAGCAGAAACGCGCGCCCTTGCGCCCCAAGACCCGCCGGAAATTCTGGTGAGCGACTTAACGCCGCTGGTGCTCGAACTCGCGGCATGGGGAGTGAATGAACCTTCCTCCTTGTCCTGGCTCGATCCACCGCCTACGGCGGCTTTCTCGCAGGCGCAGGACCTGCTCAAGCGATTGGAAGCGCTAGATAGGGACGGAAGAATTACGGGCATGGGCAGGGCCATGGTCAAGGTACCTTTGCATCCCCGTGTTGCCCACTTGGTGGTTAAAGGAAATGACCTGGGCTCCGGCGAAGCGGCAGCGGAATTGGCTGCCTTTGTTTCAGAGCGGGATGGACTGGCGAGGGATGCGGGCTGCGATATCGCCTCACGGCTTTTGGCGACGCGTGGTTCAGCGCGCTCGCGTATCCAGGCATCGGCAAAACAGATCAAGCAAATCCTCAAAATCAGATCTGATACAACATCGATTAGTGAAGGCATACTCGTTGCCTTTGCTTGGCCGGACCGCATTGCGCAGAAGCGTGGGGGTGATCGGCGTTACCGAATGTCCGGCGGTGGCGGTGCGATACTTCCGGAGCATGATGGTCTGGCAAAACAGGAATTTCTTGCAATTGCCACAACAGATGGCGCGAGCGGAGATCAAAAAATATTTCTCGCGGCTCCACTGATGCTGAAAGATATAGAAACTCATTTTGCAAACCAGATTGAACAGGTGGAAAACGTTGGGTGGGACACACGCTCACAAAGTGTGATTGCTGCGCGAGTTCGCAAACTTGGCGCACTTATCCTTGAAGAGCGTCCGCTTGCGGCGAATGACGCTGAAGCCATGGCCGATGCAATGATCAAGGGCATTGGTGAAATGGGTATCAAGTTATTGCCTTGGACAGAGGGCTCAAATAATTTTCGCGCGCAAGTTCAATTTCTGAGGCGCCTCTTTCCCGAAGATTCGTGGCCTGATCTCAATGATGAAGCCCTCGTGCAAAACTTTGGTGAATGGTTGAAGCCCTATCTCGCTGGCATTTCGCGCAAAAGCCATCTCGACCGGCTAGATATGCTGGCCATCATGAAGAGCCTTGTGCCCTATGACTTGCAACGGCAAATGGACGTGCTGGCACCGCGCCGCATTGAAGTGCCTTCCGGGGCTCATGTTGCCATCGATTATGAAACTGAAGGAGACCCGGTCATCCGGGTGCGCCTGCAGGAAATGTTTGGCCTTGCAAAAACACCGACAATTGCCAAGGGCCGGGCACAGTTGCGCATAGAATTGCTGTCGCCAGCTGGCAGGCCGTTGGCTGTAACCAAGTCCCTGGAGACCTTTTGGACCAATGGCTATCCCGACGTGCGCGCTGAATTGCGTGGGCGCTACCCCAAGCATTCCTGGCCGGAAAACCCGCTTTCGGCACCACCGGTAAAACCCCGGAAACTGCGCTGATTGCAAGGCTTGACCATTGGCCATGCCAATGCCAAACACCGCGCGCAATGACTGATACCGCCCATATCCGCAATTTTTCCATTATCGCCCATATTGACCACGGCAAATCCACGCTGGCCGACCGCCTTATCCAGCTTTGTGGCGCGGTGAGCGAGCGCGACATGGTCGATCAAATCCTCGACTCCATGGATCTGGAGCGCGAACGCGGCATTACCATCAAGGCCAATACGGTTCGCCTGGATTACAAGGCCAACAATGGCGAGAAATACGTGCTGAACCTGATCGACACGCCAGGTCATGTGGACTTTGCCTATGAAGTATCGCGCTCGCTGGCGGCCTGTGAAGGCTCGCTACTGGTGGTGGATGCGAGCCAGGGCGTGGAAGCGCAGACACTCGCCAACGTCTATCAGGCCATCAACAACAATCACGAAATTGTGCCGGTCCTCAACAAGGTAGATTTGCCTGCCGCCGAGCCGGAGCGCATCCGCCAGCAGATTGAAGATGTGATTGGCATTGATGCCTCGGAAGCGGTGCTGATTTCGGCAAAATCGGGGCTTGGTGTTCCTGATGTGCTTGAGGCTATCGTGCATCGCCTGCCCGCGCCCAAGGGCGACCGCAATAAACCTCTGAAAGCGCTTCTCGTTGACAGCTGGTATGATTCCTATTTGGGCGTTGTGGTTCTATTGCGCATCATCGATGGCGAGCTCAAGAAGGGCATGCGCGTCAAAATGATGGGCACTGGCGGCTCCTACCTCATTGACCGCGTTGGCGTCTCGCGCCCGAAAAAAGAAATGGTGGCAAGTCTTGGCCCCGGCGAGATCGGGTTTTTCACGGCGGCAATCAAGGAAGTGGCGGATACGCGCGTGGGCGATACGGTCACCGATGAAAAGCGGCCGACGGCCGAACCCCTGCCCGACTTCAAGGAAGCGCAGGCCGTTGTGTTTGCCGGATTCTTCCCTGTGGATGCTGCAAAGTTTGAAGACCTGCGCGAGGCCATGGGCCGGCTTCGTCTCAATGACGCCAGCTTCTCCTATGACATGGAAACCTCGGCTGCCTTGGGTTTTGGTTTCCGCTGCGGATTTTTAGGACTCCTGCATCTGGAAATCACCCGCGAGCGCATCGAGCGCGAGTTCAATGTGGATATCATCACCACGGCGCCGAGTGTTATTTACAAAATCAACCTGCGCAGCGGCGAACAGATCTCGCTGCACAATCCGGTTGATATGCCCGATGCCATGTTAATTGAATCCATTGAGGAGCCGTGGATTGAAGCGACGATTCTGGTGCCTGATGAATATCTGGGTTCCATCCTCAAGCTGTGTGAAGACCGGCGCGGGCGGCAGAAGCAACTGACCTATGCGGGCAGCCGCGCCATGCTGATTTATGAATTGCCGCTCAATGAAGTGGTGTTTGATTTCTATGACCGGCTCAAATCCGTAAGCCGCGGCTATGCGAGCTTCGACTATAAGATGACGGATTACCAAAAGGGCGATCTGGTGCGCATGGGAATTCTGGTGAATATGGAGCCAGTTGATGCGCTGGCCATGGTGGTGCACAGGGCACGGGCCGAACAGCGCGGCCGGGTGATGTGCGAGAAACTCAAAGAATTGATCCCCCGCCACATGTTCCAGATTCCGATCCAGGCCACCATCGGCGGCAAGATCGTGGCACGTGAAACCCTGTCAGCGATGCGAAAAGATGTGACGGCCAAGTGTTACGGCGGCGACATCAGCCGCAAGCGCAAGCTTCTGGACAAGCAGAAGGAAGGCAAGAAAAAGATGCGGCAGTTCGGCAAGGTTGAAATTCCGCAGGAAGCCTTCATTGCGGCGCTGAAGATGGACGAAAATTAAACAATTCCGCGCTGGCGCCGGTCCCAATCCACAATTTTGCCCGCAACCCACCAGCAAACAACAGCCACTGCGATGCCCAAGTAGCCATCAATTGCATAATGCCAGCCCAAATGGATGGAGCCTAAAAATATCAGTGCGGCAAAGGCCGAGAGCAGCAAAGCTATCCAACGTTTTCCGGCAGCGAAACCCAGCATGGCAAACAGGACGGCTGCTCCAACATGCATGGAGGGCATGGCCGAAATGCCATTGATCACGCCGGTTCCGGTTTCATAATTGTTCCACAGCGCATCCATGACCCTAAGCGACCAAATGGGATGGACTTGATTTACTTCCGTCAGCCAAGACATCAGCGGGACGTAAGGGTCTGGCCCCGGTATCAGCCTTCCATAAAAGCAGGGGCCCACAGATGACAGAAGCGTTCCCAATACACAGGTGCCAACAAACCAGGTGAGGGTAAAACCAAGCAGGAAGCGCGTGCGCAAGGCGGAATCAGTTCTTGCAAAGCCCTGCCAGAACCAGCAGCTGAACATCACAAAAAACCAGAGATTATAGTTCACGTTAAGTGCGAAGGTGACAATTGGAAAATTCAGGATGGGCGCCAGCCATTCATAGGGGTGGCTGCCAAAGTGAATGGCTTTATCCCAGACCACGAAGGTTTCATCCCAGGCAAAGGGAATGGCAAGCGGAATTGCCCGCTTGATGAAGGTGTAGCCCACCATATAGAGGCTCATGAACAGGAACGCATGGATTGCATTTGAAACGCGTTGAGGTGCCAAGTAATCATCGCGCAATTTGAGCCAGAGTGCGGCAAATGCACTGCCCTTGTAGCCCACCTTGCTCAAGCGCCTGAGTTCAAGGCCGAGGCCCATAATCAGGAGTACGCACAGAAGCAACAAAACGGGGCCGGAAAATATTAGGACCATATCCAGGTCTATGGGCAGGCCCAGCCAGAGGGACTCCAAAATGGCCAAGGCGCAGACTGACAGGGCAAAGATATAAAGGATTGCGTTGGCACGGATGCCTAGATGGATGGCGCTAATGGTTTCGGTCAGGCGGTTTTGCCGCGGCAAAGCTGAAACTTGATTCATTGCGATAGCGCCCCGTTAAAAGGGTGAACCTATCAAGGCCGGGGTTAAAGAGTTGTTTCTGGCTGGACTGCATATTAGAATTATTCTAATGTATGCTTTTGAGGGTCCCGTTGAAAAGCTTTTCCGATTTAACCGAACAGGAAATCATCGCCCTTGCCATTTCGAGCGAGGATGATGACGCGCGCGCCTACTCGGGCTTTGCCAATGCCTTGATGGAAACTTACCCGGCTTCCGCCAAGGTTTTCATGGAAATGTCGGAAGAGGAACATCAACACCGGCGCTGGCTCACCGACCTTTACCAGAAAAAGTTCGGCGATTTCATTCCGCTGATAAGACGGAGCGAGATCAACGGATTCGTAAAACACAAGCCTGCCTGGATGATCGGCAAGCTCAATATTGATGCCATGCGCAAGCGGGCGGAAGTCATTGAGCTGGAAAATTACCGCTTCTACAAGCAGGCAGCAGCCCATAGCCAGGACCCGCAGGTTGCCAAGCTTCTCAGCCAATTGGCAGAAGCCGAAAAGGGACATGAATCCCTTGCCGCCCGGCTTGGCGACAAGCATCTGACCGCCGATGTAAAAATAGAGGAAGCCGAGACGAAGCGCCGCCTCTTCCTGCTGCAGGTTATTCAGCCGGGCCTTGTGGGGCTTATGGACGGCTCGGTTTCCACGCTGGCGCCACTGTTTGCCGCGGCCTTCGCCACGGGCAATACCTGGGCAACATTCCTGGTGGGAATGGCGGCCTCGGTGGGTGCGGGCATTTCCATGGGACTGGCCGAAGGCCTCTCCGATGACGGCAAGCTTACGGGCCGCGGGCACCCGCTGATCCGGGGCCTGGCCGCCGGCATCATGACCGCCGTTGGCGGGATTGGCCATACGCTGCCCTATCTCATTTCGGATTTCAAAACCGCCACGGGTCTCGCCATCATCATCGTGTTCATTGAACTCTGGGCTATCTCGTGGATTCGCTACAAATACATGGACACGCCATTTCTGAAGGCCGCGTTCCAGATTGCCGTGGGCGGATTTTTGGTGTTTCTCACGGGAATTTTCATCGGAAGCGCCTGAGCAGAAAACGAAGTTAACTGTATTTTTATCACCTAACTCGTATTTTTACGGAATGGGTTTGCCGCGCCCAGCGGCTTTTTGGTGAGTTGAACTAATCCCGTGAATCAGACAGTTTTTAACGAAGTTTGTGAATTGATTTCGAAGGGTGCCAAAGTGCTGATTGGCCACGATGCCAGCGGGCGCCATAAGCTCAAGATAAAGACCGGCCCTTTCGGCCTGTGGACCAGGCGTTTCAATGTGGACGTTGAAACCATGGACATGCTGCGCGCGAAGTACGGCCTCAACCGCGAGTGAATTTGTCCCGCAAGGCGTCAAACTGCTTGACCTGATCGGCGAGCAGTTCCCGTTGCAGGCCTTGATATGGCCGCCGATTGGACAGTCGCCGGGAATGTTGAAATAGCCGTGGGATGATGTGCCGGGAGGAAGGGTGACTTCACGTTCCGGCTCGATGTCGTCGGTATGAACGATGAACACCACCTGGCCCATTAACTTTCCGTAATTGTGATCCGCTACGGCGCAATCAGCCGTAAAAATTTACAGAGACGGGAGCGGAGCTTTTGGCTCAGCTTGATCCCGCCCGTCCCCATTTTGGGGAACCGAAAACAAGGAGAGTCCCATGACAACCACTTTGACGCGCAGCGCGCTCGTAATCGCCGCCTTGATGATGTCCGCCATTGGCGCCCAGGCCGAAGTGATCACTGCCCAGAACGGCATGACGCTCTATGTCTTTGACAAAGACAAAGGTGACCAATCGAGCTGTTATGATGATTGTGCGGTGAACTGGCCGCCCTATGTTGGCACGGCCGATGAAAAAATGCCCGACGACTGGAAGCTGGTGGCCCGCACTGACGGCACGATGCAATGGACCTATGACGGCAAGCCCGTATATTTCTTCAAAGGTGATGCGGCAAAAGGCGACGCTACCGGCGATGGCAAGGGCGGCGTCTGGCACGTGATCAATGAATAGGATTATTTCCGAGTGATAGCGCGGCGGCATTGACGACGATGAGCCGGAGATGCCGCCGCAATCTTTTCATTGCGCCGGATTCATACTGCTGCCTTTATTAAATATGAATCGAGAGAAAAAGCTCCCGCGCCACGGGCGGCCAGCACGAGAAAGCCGCCAGCGATTGCCAGATCCTTCCAGAACTGGATTTCCTCGTTTGAGTCGCCGAACTGGTTGTGAAATATGAGCGCGGTTGAAATACAAAAGAAAGACAGCGCAAGGGCCGCCAGACGGGTGTTCCATCCTACAGCAACAAGCAGGCCGCCGCCCACCTGGAGTATCAGGGCCGGAACCAGCAACAGGGTTGGCACGCCAAACTGTGCGAGATATTCCGCCGTCGCGCCGTAGTTGTTTACGACCGTCCAGCCATCGTAGAGAAACAGGGCAGCCAATAGCAACCTTCCCAAAAGATCCGCGCCGCCGGTCAATTTGATTTGGTCCATGATGAAACTCCACGTCTGAATAATTTTTGATTTTATAAAAACCTCTTGAGCGCAATTGCCTTGCCAGAGCCGGACTTGAAGTATTTTTCCAGTTCTCTTGCTTTGGCTTCTGTCTCAACAGCAACATAGGATCGCAATTTGACAGGGCAATATGCTTTGGTGGACTGCACTTGTCCATTTTGGTGAGACGCGAAGCGGCGCTTGAGGTCTGGAGTTGAGCCTACGTAGATGTCGCCGTTGCTGAGTTCGAGGAAGTAGACGTACCACATAAACTGATCCAGCCTCTCTGCGCTAAAGCTTCGGGAGACAGTCATAGACCTTGGAGCCCAATGACAACCAGCCTCCCTGCGCTAAAGCTTGGCGAAGCTTTACTGAACCAGTCTCCCTGCGCTCCCGCTTCGCGTGAGCTTCGGGAGATCACCCTACGCAAAATCTCCGGGTGGCGTGCCACCCGAAGCTTTACTGAACCA
>CAZHCO010000100.1:0-27242 GCA_964530965.1 uncultured Aestuariivirga sp.
AGGGAAAGTGCCACAGAAATTAGACCGCTCGCGGATTTATCCGCAGCAAGGGTGAAACGGTGCGGTAAGAGCGCACCGCGTGGCCGGCAACGGTTGCGGCACGGCAAACCCCACCGGGAGCAAGACCGAATAGGGGTGGTAGGGGCTTCGGCCCAGGGCTGATTTCGGCTCACTGCCCGGGTAGGTCGCGCGAAGCCTCCGGCAACGGAGGTTCCAGATGAATGGTCATCCATGGCGGGAAACCGCCGGGACAGAACCCGGCTTACAGGCCGACTGACATTTCTGTTGCGGGATGACGCTAATTTGAAACTATTTGTTAATGAACTCGGGGGCAATGTCGGGCCAGCGTTAACGACTTGTTCATTGTGATAACTTGCCCAAAATGACCCCTGAAGCCGGCCAGTCCCAGCAGCGTCATGTCCCCGTCATGCTCGACGAGGTGTTGCGGGCGCTTGGGCCGAAGGCTGATGCAATTTACGTCGACGGGACCTTTGGGGCGGGGGGCTATACACGGGCTATTCTGGAAGCTGCGGATTGCCGGGTTGTGGGGCTGGACCGAGACCCTGCGGCCATTGCGGGCGGGCAAGGGCTCGCTACCAAATTTGTTGGCAAGCTGACGCTGGTTGAAGGCAGATTTGGTGTCATGAGCGAGCATCTCGCCAGTCTTGGGCTTGAGAAGGTTCAGGGCGTTGTGCTGGATGTTGGTGTTTCCTCCATGCAGCTTGATGAGGCAGCGCGCGGCTTTTCCTTCATGCGCGATGGCCCGCTCGACATGCGCATGTCGCAGGCAGGGCAAAGCGCTGCCGATGTCGTGAATAACTATTCTCCGGAAATGCTGGCGAAAGTGATTTTCCTGTTTGGCGAAGAACCGCGCTCACGAGCCATCGCAAAGGCCATTGTGACGCAGAGACTCCTGGCTCCCATTGCGACGACGATTGACCTGGTCAAGGCGGTTGAGAAAGCGACGGGGCCGCAGCGGGCGAAAGATCGCACCCATCCTGCAACGCGAACCTTTCAGGCGCTGCGCATTTACGTGAATGCAGAACTGGAAGAACTTGTGGATGCCCTGCATGAGGCTGAAAAGATTCTGGACGTTGGCGGGCGGCTTGTGGTGGTGAGTTTTCATTCGCTTGAGGACAGGATTGTCAAGCGGTTTCTGGCGATGCGCAGCGGCAAGACGCCGGAGGTTTCGCGCCACATGCCGGGAACCATTCAGCAGGCGAGCCCCAGCTTCGAATTGTTGTTCAAGGGTCATCTTGATCCGTCAGAGGAAGAAGCAGACAGAAATCCGCGGGCCCGCAGTGCGAAACTCCGAGCTGCTTCGCGCACGGCTGCTCCGGCCTGGCCGGATTCGCGGGGCGAGCTTGGCATTCCCAGCGTTGAACGGAGCCGCCACTGATGCATAAATTCTTCAACGCATGCCTGGTGCTCGCAGTTCTGATTTCAGCATTCTTTCTCTATTCGCTGGAGCATTCGACTCGTGGACTGGAGCGAAACATTTCAAAGCTGCAAGGCGATATTTTGGAAGAGCGTGAGTCGATCAAGGTGCTTGGCGCCGAATGGAGCAGTCTCACGCGGCCTGACCGCCTGCAGAAACTGGCGCAGGAAAATCTGAAACTGAAAACGGTAACCGCCTCGCAATTCGTGAATGAAAGCGAACTTGCCGCAAGGGTTCCTGCCGAACCCACCATCATGCTGGAGGAAAAGGGCAAAGACGTGATCGGCGACATTCTCAAAGAGATGCAGTGAGCATGACATACGAGCCTGACGACAGATTTGGCGGCCCTGTGAAGCTGGCGGGACAAAACCGCATTCGCCTCGTGGCAATCGGGTTTTCAATAGCGTTTCTGGCAATCGTGCTGCAACTGGCAAATCTTACTGTTCTGAAAGGCGCAGGTGTTAAAGATGACACGCTTGCCGAACATCTGCCGCGCCCGCCACGACCCGATATTGTTGATCGCAATGGGGTGGTCATTGTTACGGATATTGCAGTTGCCTCGCTTTATGCGGATCCGCGAAAGATTATCGATGTCGAGGAAGCGGTTGAAAGTCTCACCGCGACTGTTCCTGATCTTGATGCGAAGGCACTAAGGGCAAAACTAATACAGCCTGGCAGGGCTTTTGTCTGGCTTAAGAGGCAGGTAAGCCCTGAAGAACGCGACGCGGTTTATAATCTGGGAATTCCAGGTGTCGGTTTTGTGAACGAGCGGAGGCGCGTTTACCCCATGGGGCGGCTGGCGGCCCATACGGTGGGCTACGTCGATCTTGACAGCAAGGGCATCGCCGGCATCGAAAAATATCTTGATGACCAGGGAGCGCTTTATACGGCTTCACTCGGGGAAGATTCCGGCCAGGCTGCCAGCCCGGCGCAGATATCCACGGATACGCGCGTGCAGCATGCGCTGACCGATGAGCTTGCGTTGGCTGTTGCAAAGTTCAAGGCCATTGCCGCAGGCGGCATCGTGATTGATATCACCACGGGCGAGATCATCGCACTTGTCTCATTGCCGGATTTCAACCCCAACCAGGAAGACAAGAAGTTCCGCAAGGAACAGGCCAACATGATGACGAGCGGCGTGTTTGAGCTTGGCTCGGTCATCAAGGCGGTGACATTTGCCATGGCTTTTGACTATGGGGTTACGGACCTGAAGGGAAAATATGATGCACGCTTCCCGCTGGTCATCGGGAACGCGAGCATCAGTGACTATCACGCCCAGCGGCGGGTGCTGACGGTACCAGAAATTTTCACCAATTCCTCCAACATCGGCACGGCCAGAATGGCCCTGGATGTGGGCACGGAAGGCCATCAGGAATTCCTGCGCCGGGTCGGGTTGTTTGACCGGCTCACCACGGAAGTGCCGGAAAGCGCCAAGCCGCTTCTGCCCAAACACTGGAGCAAGCTGGCCACGGCGACGGCCGCCTTTGGCCATGGTTTTGCCGTACAGCCCTTGCAAGGGATTTCGGTGATTGGTGGATTGCTTAACAATGGCGTGATGACCGCCCCGACATTTCTGAAGCGCGAGGTGGCAGAGGCGGAAGTGCTGGCAAAGCGCATTGTAATGCCTGAAACCAGCGAAAAAATGCGCTATCTCTTCCGGCTTAATGTGACGGAAGGAACCGCCTCCAAAGCCGACGTCATCGGCTACCGGGTGGGCGGAAAGACCGGCACGGCCGAGAAGGTTGAAAACGGCCGCTATACACCCGATAAATTGCTGAATTCCTTCATTGGGGCCTTTCCGATGGATAACCCCAGGTATGCTATTATCGTGATGCTGGACGAGCCAAAGGCCACGCCTGAGACCTATGGTTTTGCCACTGCTGGCTGGAACGCGGTGCCGACGGCCGGCAAGATCATTGAGCGGATCGCACCTCTGCTTGGTGTCAGGCCGGTGTTTACGCCGGAAGATATTGAGAAGCTGGCAAAGCTTGCCAGGACGGCAAAGAAGGATGGTTGAGCTGAGATGAGCGCCATGCTGGCAAAACTGGTGGGAACCGACGTGGCTTTGCCAGAAGCCGCGGGTTTGCTGCTGGTTGCCGGTCTGACAGCTGATAGCCGCGAGGTGGAGCCGGGATTTGTTTTCGCGGCATTGCCCGGAACGAAAGTTGATGGGGCCAAGTACATTGGCCAGGCGTTTGCGCGCGGCGCCAGTGTCGTCATTGCCAATGAGGGTTCCTATAGCGGTTCCGGACTGGTTATCAAGACAGCAAATCCGCGCCAGCTATTTGCCCGCATGGCCGCACGGTTTTTTGGAAAACAGCCTGACCTTGCGGTGGCGGTGACGGGCACAAACGGGAAGACTTCCGTTGCCGCTTTCGTTCGGCAGATTTGGCAGTCCATGGGGTTTCGCGCGGCGAGCATCGGCACCATTGGTGTCGTTGGTCCTTCGGGCTCGGAATATCTCGCTCACACTACGCCCGATCCCGTGCAGCTGCACCGGCTGTTGGCCAAGCTCGCGGAAGATCACGTCGAGCATCTGGCCCTTGAGGCGTCAAGCCACGGGCTCGCCCAATACCGGCTGGATGGTGTTCGCGTGGCGGCCGCAGGATTTACAAATCTCTCCCGCGATCATCTCGATTACCACGCTACGCTGGAAGAATATTTTGACGCCAAGATGCGTTTGTTTGAAGAGCTGCTTCCGGCGGGCGCTCCCGCGGTGATCAACGCGGATACGCCCTTCAGCGTGGATGTAACCAGGCGTGCCAGGGCGCGGGGCTTGAAAGTTTTTTCCGTCGGGAAACTTGGCACTGAACTCAAGTTGTTGAGTGCGCAAAGAGATAGCTTCGGCCAGCATCTGGAATTGCAGGGGGCGCATAAAACCCATTCCGTCTATTTGCCTCTGGTCGGTGAATTCCAGACTTCGAATGCGCTGGTTGCGGCTGGCCTTGTGCTCGCTACAGGCGGCGAAGAAGTGTTGGTGATGCATGCGCTGGAGTCATTGCAGGGGGCAAAGGGCCGGCTTGATCTCGTGGGCAAGAGTAAAACCGGAGCTTCGATATTTGTGGATTATGCGCACACGCCTGACGCGCTTGAGAATGCCATTGTCTCGCTTCGTCCTTATACGGATGGAAAGCTGGTTGTGGTTTTTGGCTGTGGTGGTGACCGCGACAAGGGCAAGCGGCCACAAATGGGGGCAATTGCGGCAAAGCATGCGGACAGGATTATTGTCACTGATGACAATCCTCGCAGCGAGGATGCCAAGATCATTCGTGCGGAAATTCTGGCCGCGTGTCCGGGTGCGCAAGAAATTGGCGACCGGGCTAAGGCCATCGCTGCGGGCGTTGGTAGTTTGTCGGCAGGCGATGTTTTGTTGGTCGCAGGCAAGGGCCACGAGGAAGGCCAAACTGTTGGAACTACGGTCATTTCCTTCAGCGATCATGACGCGGTTCGGGCGGCTATAGCGGGTGAGGCCTATCATGGGTGAACCTGCTCTTTGGACGGTGGATGAACTTGTTGCGGCAACTGGTGGAAAAATTGTTGGCGCGGTGACTAAGCCGCTCATTGGAGTATCCATCGATACGCGGACCATTACTTCCGGCGATGTTTTTGTAGCGATCAAGGGCGGGACCCATGACGCCCATGAATTTGTACCCAAGGCCCTGGCTGCGGGTGCGGGCCTCGCAATCGTCTCGCGCGTTACGGAAGAGATGAAGGCGACGGGACCGCTATTGGTTGTTGATAATGATCCTCTTGAAGGGTTGGAGAAAATCGGGCGCGCTTCGCGGGCGCGAAGCCTCGCACAGATCGTCGGCGTTACGGGCAGTGTCGGAAAAACCAGCACCAAGGAAATGCTGCGTGTGGCGCTATCTGCGTCCGGCCTCACCCATTCCTCGGTCGCGTCATTCAACAATCATTGGGGTGTGCCACTGACGCTGGCAAGAATGCCGCGCAATGCCGCCTATGGTGTTTTTGAAATCGGCATGAACCATGTGGGTGAAATCACGCCGCTGGTTGCCATGGTGCGGCCCCATGTGGCCATTGTCACCAATGTGGCCCCGGTGCATGTAGGCAATTTTAATTCGGTAGAAGAAATTGCCGATGCCAAGGCTGAAATTTTCAGCGGCGTAGAGGCTGGTGGCTATGCGGTGCTCAATCGTGACAATCCGTTCTATGAGCGGCTTGCGACGGCGGCGCGAGGGTTTGGCATTCAGAACACCATCAGTTTTGGAGCCCATGAAAAAGCCGATGTGAAATCGGAGCGCGTGGTGCTGCATTCCTTATGCAGTTGCGTGACCGCCGACGTCATGGGCGAGAAGCTCATTTACAAACTTGGCATGCCCGGTGAGCATATGGTGCTCAACAGTCTTGCGGTGCTTGCCGCAGTAAGACTGATGGGCGCGGACCTGGCCCGCGCGGCGCTGGCGCTTGCGGTTGCTGAGCCCACAAAGGGCAGGGGGGTTCATCACCACCTGCGGATTGAATCCGGTGAACTGCTGCTGATCGATGAGAGTTATAATGCAAACCCGGTTTCCATGGCGGCAGCACTCGCCCTGCTTGGGCGGGCTAAAACCGGCAAGGGCGGACGGCGCATCGCGGTTCTGGGCGACATGCTGGAGTTGGGAAAGCAAGGGGAGGCCCTTCACGCCGAGCTTTTCAAGGCGGTGGACGCCAACAATGTTGATGCTCTATACGCCGCTGGGCCCCTGATGGCTCACCTCTGGGAGAAGACGCCGCCGGACCGCCGGGGGGCTTTTGCCAAAACATCCGCGGAGTTGAGGGACAGTCTTTTGGACGGGCTTCATGCCGGGGACGTCGTCATGATCAAGGGGTCGCTCGGCAGCCGCATGGGGCCGCTGGTCGAAGCCATAAAAGAGCGCTTTGCGCCACTGAACAGGGATTTTTAGTTTATGCTCTATTACCTCCTCACCAGCCTTACCGATGATGTTTCGGCCTTCAACGTGTTTCGCTACCTCACGACGCGAACCGGCGGGGCCATTTTGACGGCGCTGTTCTTTATCTTTGTCTGTGGCCCCAGCATGATTGCCCTTTTGAAGGTGAAGCAGGGGCGGGGGCAGCCCATCAGGAGCGATGGACCGCAACGGCATATTGTTGAGAAGCAGGGCACGCCCACCATGGGCGGCCTGATGATATTGTCAGGGACTTTTGTTGCAACGGTTTTGTGGGCCGATCTCAGCAATCTTTATGTCTGGGCTGTACTTTTCGTCACACTGGGGTTCGGGGCCATTGGCTTCTATGATGACTTTCTGAAGGTCACGCGGTCCACCACAAAGGGTTTTTCTGGCAAGGCAAGGTTGCTCGTGGAATTCCTGATTGCCGGAGTTGCCGTTGCCTGTTTCATGTGGATTGGTGACAAGCCGCTGTCGAGCTCGCTGGCGGTGCCATTTTTCAAGGATGTGCTCATTCCATTTGGCAGTTTCTTCATACTTGTCGGCGTGTTCGTCATCGTGGGGGCAGGCAACGCGGTGAATATAACGGATGGGCTGGATGGCCTTGCCATCGTGCCGGTGATGATTGCGGCGGCAAGCTACGGGATGATCGTGTATCTCGTGGGTAACGCTGTCTTTGCGGAATATCTGCAGGTGCATTTTGTGAAAGGCACGGGCGAGCTTGCGGTGATTTGCGGGGCGCTTGTAGGGGCGGGCCTTGGATTCTTGTGGTTCAACGCCCCGCCCGCCATGATCTTCATGGGCGATACGGGCTCGCTGGCGCTCGGTGGTGCTTTGGGCGCCATTGCAGTTGCGGTGAAGCATGAAATCGTGCTTGCCATTATCGGTGGCCTCTTTGTGCTCGAAACGGCTTCGGTGATTGTGCAAGTGGTGTCTTTTAAAATGACAGGGAAGCGGGTGTTTGCCATGGCACCGTTGCATCACCACTTTGAGCAGAAGGGCTGGAAGGAACCGACAATCGTTATCCGTTTCTGGATCATTGCCTTTGTGCTGGCTCTTATCGGCCTATCGACCCTAAAGCTCAGGTAGGCATTTGTGTTCCCCGCCGGCTCATTCAAAGACAAGAAAGTGGCGCTCTTCGGCCTTGCGCGCTCAGGCCTCGCGTGTGCCGAAGCCTTGCGGCTTGGTGGGGCCCAGGTCTTTGCATGGGATGATTCAGAGGCAGCGGTGAAGGCGGCAAAGGCTGCAAGCTTGCCGGTTTCAGATCTGCTTGGGATTGATTTTGCCACGCTTGATAGTCTTGTCTTGAGTCCAGGTGTTCCGCTCACCCATCCGGAACCGCATTGGACCGTGGTGAAAGCTAAGGCCGCAGGCATTGAAATCATTGGCGACACGGAAGTGTTCCAGCGGGAAGTTGTGGGTACGGGCGCGCGCATCGTGGCCATTACCGGAACCAACGGCAAATCCACCACAACGGCGTTGATAGGGCACATCTTCAAGGCATCGGCACGCGATGCGGACGTGGGCGGGAATATTGGCACGGCAGTATTCCTGATGCGGCCTCCGGTGAAGGACCGCATTTATGTTCTTGAACTCTCCTCTTTTCAGATTGATCTGATGCCTAGTCTGAAACCGGATGTCGGTATACTGATCAACCTGACGCCAGATCACCTGGATCGCCACGGCACCATGAAAAGCTACGCGGCTATCAAAGCACGGATGTTCTTGAAGCAAGACAAAGCTGATACAGCCTTGATCGGCGTTGACGATGAATGGTGCGCTGAAATTGCAATGGGTATCAAGGGTGGCCCGACAGTGCGTGCAGTTTCGGTCGTCCACGAAATTGAGGAAGGCGTTTCTGCTGTTGATGGCATTCTCCGGGATTGGGAGAATGGCAAGGAAGTAGCCCGGATTGATCTGCGTGCCATGCCTGCCCTGAAAGGCGCGCATAATTGGCAGAATGCCTGCATGGCCTATGGAGCGGCGCGCGCGCTCGGCTTGAGTGTTTCCGAAATTGCCAAGACCATGGAAAGTTTCCCCGGGCTGGCGCACCGCATGCAGGAAGTTGGGTGCTTGGGCCATGTGCCCTTCATCAATGATTCCAAAGCAACAAATGCTGATGCCGCCGCGAAGGCGCTGGCTTCATTTGAGGATATTTTCTGGATTGCGGGTGGCATTGCGAAGGCGGGCGGCATCGAGCCGCTGGCCCCATACTTCCCGAGCATCGAAAAGGCCTATCTGATTGGCGAGGCAGCCGATACGTTTGCGAAAACGCTGAGCGGCAAAGTGCCTTTCGAATTATGCGGCACACTGGACAAGGCTGTGATTGCTTCGGCACGGGACGCGATCAATTCCGAAAGGACAAATGCGGTCGTGTTGCTGTCACCAGCCTGTGCGTCGTTCGACCACTACCGCAATTTTGAAATTCGCGGCGATGCCTTCGTGAAACTTGTTTCCGAATTGCCCGGCATCGTCATGACGATAGAAGGAGTGCCCTGATGCTTGTTTCCCGAAGTGATCGCGGACTTATTGCACGCTGGTGGTTCACGGTTGACCGACCGTTGCTGTCGGCTGTCCTGCTTCTGATGGCCACTGGCGTGCTCATCAGCATGGCCGCCAGTCCGCCAGTTGCGGAACGTATCGGGCTTAACTCCTTTCATTTTTTCAAGTACCAACTGATTTTTCTGGTGCCGGCGGTGCTTATGCTTGTTTCTGTCTCACTGCTTGAACCCAGACCGGCGCGCCGTGCCGCATTCTTGATGCTGGGGGTTTCCTTTGCCTTTATGGTTGCGGCCTTGTTCTGGGGACCGGAAATCAAAGGGGCCCATCGCTGGATCAATTTCGGGCCGATTGGCCTGCAACCTTCGGAACTGGCAAAGCCCAGCTTTGTGGTGATTGCCGCTTGGTTTCTTTCGGAACACACAAAGCGGCCAGACATGCCGGGTCATATTATCGCATACATGATCTTCGCAGTTCTTGTGGGCCTGCTCGTCCTGCAACCCGATTTCGGCCAGACAGCGCTGGTCGTGGTGACGTTCGGCACCATGCTGCTAATCTATGGCATCCCATGGGTTCTGGTTTTGGGCCTTGCAGGCCTTAGCGCTGCGGGTGTGATGACGGCCTATACGATGGTGCCCCATGTTGCGTCACGCATTGACCGTTTTCTAAATCCGGAAAAGGGTGACACGTTTCAAATGGACACTGCTGTGGCGGCGTTCGCCAATGGTGGCCTGATGGGAGCCGGCCCCGGCGGCGGCGAGGCGAAACTCGTTCTCCCCGATGCCCACACGGATTTTACTTTTGCAGTTGTGGGTGAAGAATTTGGCTTGATTGCCTGTATCGGTTTGCTGCTGCTGTTTGCCTTTGTGGTGATGCGCATTCTGCAGCGGGCAAAAATTGAACCTGATCCCTTTCCGGCGCTTGCCTTGAGCGGGTTGGGAATTGTTTTTGGCTTGCAGGCCATTATCAACATGGGGGTGAATGTTTCGCTGCTTCCCGCGAAGGGCATGACCCTGCCGCTCATTTCCTATGGCGGATCGTCGCTCCTTGGGGTTGCCTTTGCGATGGGAATGGTTTTGGCCTTCAGCCGGCGGCAACCTCACGTCTCCTTGTCTTCGACAACATGGCAACCGGTAGCAGCGTGATTTCATGAATGAGGTGCTTGGCAGAATTGGGCGGGGCATTGTGGTTCTGGCCGCTGGTGGAACGGGTGGACATTTGTTTCCGGCCCAGGCGCTGGCTGAGGCGCTTGTCGACCGCGGTTTTCTCATTCATCTGATTACTGATGAACGTGTGGCCGACTATGGCAAATCCTTTCCGGCCATCGAGATCCACATTGTTCCCTCGACGACAATTTCACTCTCAAAACCATGGCTGTTACCCGGACGCCTGTTTCGGCTGTGTCGTGGGGTGATGCAAGCCAGGGCCATCCTGCGGAGATTGCAGCCCGATGTTGTTGTAGGCTTTGGCGGCTATCCCTCTTTTCCGCCGATTATTGCCGCCTGGCTGCTGGGCATCGTGTCTTGTGTGCATGACCAGAATGCGGTTATGGGAAGGGCTAACCGCTTCCTGTCGCGTTTTGTGGAGGCGGTAGCTTCATCATTCCCAAAATTGGCTAAGTTGCCGGAACACGCCACCGCAAAACTTGTGGTGACCGGCAATCCAGTTCGTGGCCTTGTTATGGCGGAACGGGCAGCACCCTACCCGGCAACAGGCGCGGATCAGACCTTCAACCTGCTGGTTTTCGGCGGCAGCCAGGGGGCGAGCTTTTTTGCGGAGTTCATGCCGAAGGTCATCTCGGAACTTCCCAGGGCTATTCTCAAGAATTTGCGCCTCACGCAACAGTGCCGCCCGGAGGACATTAAGGCCGTCAGAACTTCCTATGCGGCACTTGATTTCAGTTTTGATTTACGGCCATTCTTCATGGACATGCCGCTGCGGATTGCCAACGCACATCTGGTGATCTGCCGGTCCGGGGCTTCGACCATTGCCGAGCTTGGCGTGATCGGAAGGCCAGCCATTATGGTCCCCTTGCCTCATGCCATTGATAACGACCAGCTGCGCAATGCGGAAAGCTTTGCCGCGGCGGGGGCCGGCTGGATCAAGCCGCAAGGGGATTCAGAACCAGACGAGTTTGCCGCATTTTTGACGCGATTGCGCTATCAGGAGGGGGAATTGCAGGCCGCCGCAAGGGCGGCCCTTGCCCACGGACGACCAGATGCTGCCCAGCGGCTGGCAGACCTGACGGTGAGACTTGCGGTTAATTCCGCCAAAGTGAAGTTGGAGAAGAAGTCGTCATGAAACTGTCGCGCGATGTGGGCCCCATTCATTTTATTGGCATCGGTGGCATTGGCATGAGCGGGATTGCCGAAGTGATGGCAACCCTTGGCTACAAGGTGCAGGGGTCTGATCTCAGTGACAATTACAATGTGGCGCGGCTCCGCAAGAACGGGATTGAAGTTTTCATTGGCCATCAGGCGGCAAATATTGGGACTTCGCAGGTCATTGTCGTCTCGTCAGCGGTGAAGCCGGATAATCCCGAGCTGGTTGAAGCGCGCGCCCGCTATTTGCCAATTGTGCGGCGAGCTGAAATGCTGGCTGAACTCATGCGCTTCAAATCCTGTGTGGCGGTTGGCGGTACCCATGGCAAGACAACAACGACTTCGATTGTTGCAGCGCTGCTAGATTCCGGCGGTTTTGATCCGACTGTCATCAACGGCGGCATCATCAATGCCTATGGCACCAATGCGCGCCTCGGCAAGGGTGACTGGATGGTGGTTGAGTCGGATGAGTCCGACGGCACATTTGTAAAGCTTCCCGCCGATGTGGTGATTGTCACCAATATTGATCCCGAGCATCTTGATCACTACGGCAGTTTTGAAAAAGCCAAGGAAGCCTATCTGGCGTTCGTTGAGAATATTCCCTTCTATGGCTTTGCCGTCATGTGCATAGATCATCCCATCGTTCAAGAGCTGATCGGCCTGGTCCATGACCGCCGCGTGGTGACCTATGGCCTGAGCCCCCAGGCAGATTTCAGGTTGACTGACCTCAAATACGAAAACGCGGTTACGAAATTTTCGGTACGCATCACCGACAGACTCTCACGGGCAACGCATGACATCACGGGCCTTGAACTGCAAATGCCGGGTGACCACAACGCTTTGAATTCCACAGGTGCATTGGCTGTTGCCCATGAGCTTGGGCTCAGCGATGAAGCCATTCGCAAGGGCCTCAAGAGTTTTGCCGGGGTGAAGCGGCGCTTCACGCGCACGGGCGAGCATAATGGTGTTACGGTGTTTGATGACTATGGCCATCATCCCGTCGAAATTGCCGCCGTGCTGAGTGCGGCAAGGAAAGTAACTAAAGGAAAAGTCATCGCCGTCATGCAGCCCCATCGCTACACGCGATTATCGAGCCTTTTCAATGAATTCTGCTCGTGTTTTAACGATGCGGATACGGTTATCCTCGCGCCCGTCTATGCCGCTGGTGAAATTCCCATCGATGGGGCAACGCATACCCATTTGGCTGAAGGCCTGCATGGGCGCGGTCATCGCTCGGTTTACACCATCGAAACACCGGAGGAACTGGCCCCATTGGTTCGTGGACAAGTTGGAGCCGGAGATATTGTGGTTTGCCTGGGTGCTGGCACGATCAGCCAGTGGGCCTATGCGCTGCCTGGCCAATTGGCTTCCCTTGATGGCAAGGGAAGCCATTGATGCCAAGACTGGATGGTGAGGCTTTGGTCAAAAGGCTGCCTGCTGTGCGCGGACGCCTTGAAGCCAATGCGCCTTTGGCTGATTTGACCTGGTTCCGCGCGGGCGGACCGGCGGAGGGTTTGTTTACGCCGCTGGATGAGACTGACCTTGCAGATTTCCTGCAGGCCACGCCAAAGGATATTCCCATTTATGTCATCGGTGTGGGTTCAAATCTGCTGGTGCGAGATGGCGGTGTTCCAGGTGTTGTGATCCGGCTGGGCCGCGGATTTTCCGACATCAAGTTGGGGGCAGACAACCGCGTTCGTGTCGGAACAGCGGTGCTGGACGTGCGCGTGGCGCGCTTTGCCTATGACAACAGTATCGATGGGTTAACCTTTCTGAGAGGTATCCCGGGCACCATGGGCGGCGCTTTGCGGATGAATGGCGGGGCCTATGGTGGTGAAACTAAAGACGTTTTGGTTGAGGTCCGGGCGGTAGACCGGGCGGGAACTGTACGCGTGCTTTCAAATGCGGACATGAAATATTCCTATCGCCACTGCGGTGCGCCGGAGGACTTGATTTTCACCGAGGCCCTGTTGCAGGGGCGAGCGGGACAGCAGGATGAAATTTTGGCCGCCATGAACAAGATTACCGACAGCCGCGAAGCAACCCAACCGATCAAGAGCCGTACGGGCGGCTCCACTTTCAAAAATCCACCGGGCAACAAGTCGTGGCAATTGATCGACAAGGCGGGCCTGCGTGGCTTTGCCATTGGTCCGGCCAAGGTCTCGGAACTCCATTGTAATTTTCTGATCAATGAGGGCGGTGCCACGGCCACGCAAATTGAAGAGCTTGGCGAAACAATCCGTACCCGCGTATTGGCCACTTCCGGCATTGAGCTTGACTGGGAGATCAAGCGCATCGGCATTCCGGCAGGTGACCATTGAACAAGCGCATTCCGCAGGAGACCCATGTTGCCGTGTTGATGGGCGGATGGTCGGCTGAACGTGAGGTGAGCCTGTCGTCCGGCGAGGGCTGTGCGGCGGCGTTGCGCCGGGCTGGATTCAAGGTCACGCCCATTGACGTGAAGCGCGAAACCATTTTTTCCGTCTTGCAGGACTTGCGGCCAGATGTGGCGTTCAATGCGCTGCATGGAAAATGGGGTGAGGACGGCTGCGCTTCCGCCTTGCTGGAAACGCTGCAAATTCCCTATACGCATTCTGGTGTCTTGGCCTCGTCGCTTGCGATGCATAAAGAAAAATCGAAGCACCTGTTCCATGAAGCGGGAATTCCGGTTGCTGAAAGTGTACTGGTCGAAATTGAAGTTGCGGCGCGCCAGCATCCTATGGCACTGCCTTATGTGCTGAAGCCCGTTGATGAGGGTTCAAGTGTTGGCGTACATATTGTTACCGAACAATCGAACGGGCCAGCCTCGGTAATCCTCGATGAGCGTGAGCTGTTTGGCACCCATGTGATGGCGGAACGGTTTGTTCCGGGGCGAGAACTTACGTGCGCAGTGATGGGTGACGTGGCGCTTGGCGTCATCGATATCATTTCCAAGATTGGGTTTTACGACTATCGCGCGAAATATGCGCCCGGTGGCTCGCAGCATATTTTGCCCGCCGACATTCCAAAAGATGTCTACCGGAAATGCCAGCAGTATTCCCTGCTTGCCCACCGGGCCCTGGGCTGCCGTGGCGTCAGCCGCGCGGATTTTCGTTACAACGATACGGAAGGACCGGCGGGCGAACTGATCCTGTTGGAAATCAATACGCAGCCGGGGATGACGGGAACCTCACTGGTTCCAGAACTTGCGGCCCATTCCGGGCATTCATATGAGGAGGTGGTGACATGGATGGTCAACGACGCATCGATCAATCGATGACACGGGCCTTTGGGCGCGGCCAACGCGCAGGCTTTTTGGACTTTGGCCAAACTAAGCGCGCGCGCATCGCGGCGCGGGTAAGCGCTGTCCTGTTTCTTGGCTTGACTATACTGCACAGCATCATACTGGGCGGTTATCTCAACTACGAAGGAAGCCCGTGGGCGAAGGTGCCGGGCAAATTATCAGGTCTCATTGGTTTTGCCGCCGATGATATCCGGATCACGGGCATGGTCCATCAGGACGCAGCAATAGTGCTCAATGCTCTGGGGGTCAGACCTGGCGGAAGTCTGGTTGGTTTTGATGCGACAAATGCCAAGGCGCTGCTGGAAAATCTGGATTGGGTTTCGACGGCCACGGTGCAGCGCTCCTTTCCCAACAAGCTGGAAATTTCGGTGGTGGAGCGGGTGCCTTTTGCCGTGTGGCAGCGGGCAGGTTCCTACTACGTGATTGACCGCTCTGGTTCGGCCATGAGCAATGTTCTGCCGGGAAATTTGCCAGCACTTCCGCTGGTTACGGGCGAAGGTGCGCAGTTTGAGGTTGCAGAGCTTGTTAACCAACTGGAAGTCTCTACTGACCTATCATCGAAAGTAAGTGGTGCTGCCCGCGTTGGGCAGCGCAGGTGGAATCTTTATCTCGATAACGGCATCACCGTTCTATTGCCGGAGGAAAATGTGGCAGGAGCACTGGCGCGATTGTCGGCGCTGGAATCCAGCCAGCAGTTGCTTTCCAAGGGAGTCAGAAGCGTGGATTTGCGCTTTCCGGGGCGGGTGATTGTGGGGATTGCGGAGATTGAAGAAACCACTTCCGGGAAGTCGAAGCTCAAATTGAGCCAAAACGAATAGATGGTCAGGGAAGCGGCGGGTAATGACGGTGGTGCAGTTGAATGGCAAATCAACAGGACGGGTGACGGTATCTGACAGGCGCAGCATATTTGCGGCCCTGGATATCGGTTCGTCGAAGATTTCCTGCCTCATTGCGGAGACACTGCCGGCAAAGCATAAAATGCCCGGAGCTTCCGAGCAAAAATCCTTAAAAATTCTAGGGCTTGGACACCAGGTTTCGCGTGGTGTGCGGAACGGCTCCATCGTGGGTGTTGATGAGGCGGAACGGGCCATTCGGCTGAGCGTCGATGCGGCTGAGCGCATGGCGCAGCAAGCAATATCGGAAGTCTACGTGAACGTGTCAGGCGGGCGTCCGCAATCGACCTGCTACACGGGGCAAACTACGATCGAGGGAAATGCGGTAAGTCCCCGCGATCTCGATACGGTGATTGCATCGGCGGTGGCGCAAATCAATCCCTCGCGCCGGACGGTGCTGCATCTGGCGCCGATTCAATATCACATTGACGACGCCAACGGCATTGTGGCGCCCCTCGGGATGCATGGGGAAAGCCTGAGCGTTGACCTCGGTGTGGTAACTGCTGACTCGGCGCACTTGCGAAATCTGACCTTGGCCATTGAGCGCGCCCACCTATCGGTTAAAGGCTATGTCATTGCGCCTTATGCCGCCGGAAAAGCCGTGCTGGCGGAAGATGAAATGGTGCTCGGTACTGTCCTGATTGAAATGGGTGGAGCCACAACCGGCATTTCCATTTTCCATGAGGGAAATCTAGTGTTTGCAGACAGCATTCCGGTCGGCGGCATGCATGTGACCAATGATATTGCGCGCGGCCTTTCAACCACGATCGCCCATGCGGAGCGGATGAAGACCCTGTGGGGCAGCGCTCTTGCCACAAGCACCGACGAACGTGAGATGCTTTCTGTGCCTTTGCTCGGCGAGCGTGGGGTTGAGACGGTTCAGAAGGTCCCGCGCGCCATGCTGACGAGCATCATCCGGCCGCGCATTGACGAAATATTTGAACTCGTGGCCGAACGCCTGAACCAGTGTCCGGTGGTCCATCTGGGCGGGCAACGGGTGGTGCTTTCAGGAGGTGCAAGCCAGCTGACCGGGGTTTGTGAGGTTGCCGGTCTTTGGCTGGGCCGGCAGGTCCGTCCGGGCACGCCCAAACCTGTATCGGGTATGCCCGACGCTGGGCGCAATCCTGGATTTTCCGTGGCGGTGGGCCTTCTGGCCTATGGGCTGAAACCGGACCGCCACTGCGCCCTTCCTGCCCAGGCGGCAAGAAATCTCGCCCAGGCCCAACAGGGCTATGTCAGGCGCGTTGGGCGCTGGATTGCGGACAGTTTTTGATCAAAAATATAATCTGATTGGATTGGACCGGAGTTTTAAGGCTTTCCCACCCATTTGAATCACTTTGAGGCAGATTTTAAGCTGTATTGAGAGACTTGGTTAGCGCGCGTTAACCATTTGTTATTCTTTGAGTAAGAAAGATGACAGCAGGGAAAAACATTTCCGGAAGCTGTCATGACAATCAATCTGAATATTCCTAATCTTTCCGAGCTCAAACCCCGTATCACTGTCTTTGGGGTGGGGGGCGCTGGCGGCAACGCCGTCAACAACATGATTGAAAGTCGCCTTGAGGGCGTCGAGTTCGTCGTAGCCAATACGGATGCCCAGGCCTTGATGCAGAACTCTGCCTCGCGCCGAGTGCAGATGGGTACTGCCCTCACGCAGGGGTTGGGGGCGGGTTCCCAACCGCAAATTGGTGCCGCCGCCGCCGAGGAGGCGCTTCCAGAAATACTTGATTATCTCGCGGGCGCGCACATGGCCTTCATTACGGCGGGCATGGGTGGCGGCACGGGAACGGGAGCCGCTCCCGTTATCGCGCGGGCTGCAAAAGAGCAGGGCATTCTGACGGTTGGGGTGGTGACAAAGCCGTTCCACTTTGAAGGGGTCAGGCGCCTGCAAACGGCCGAGCGCGGCATTGAGCAACTGGCGCAATATGTCGATACCCTGATTGTCATTCCAAACCAGAATCTGTTCCGGGTTGCCAATGAAAAGACGACCTTTGCGGCAGCCTTTGCCATGGCTGACCAGGTGCTCTATTCGGGCGTTGCCTCCATTACGGAATTGATGACGAAGGAGGGCCTGATCAATCTTGATTTCGCCGACGTTCGCGCCATCATGAGCGAAATGGGCCGGGCCATGATGGGCACCGGTGAAGCAACCGGCGAGAAGCGCGCAATCGAAGCAGCGGAAGCGGCCATTTCAAATCCATTGCTTGATGATGTTTCAATGCGCGGCGCGCGCGGACTTCTGATTTCGATTTCGGGTGGACCAGACCTTACACTTTATGAAGTTGATGAAGCGGCAACGCGCATTCGCGAAGAAGTTGATCCGGAAGCCAACATCATTCTTGGTGCAACATTTGATGATTCACTTGAAGGCACAATGCGGGTTTCCGTTGTGGCCACAGGTCTTGCGCAGGAGCTTGTAACGAGTTCCGTTCCGGCTGAAGGCGAAGAGGAAATGCCGGAGGCCGGTAAATCTTCATTTGGCTATACGGGTAAACAGCAAACCGCAATTCCGAAAGTTATCACGCCAGCCCCCATGGCGGCGCGAGCGCATGTTCTAGCTAGAGCTCAAACTCCGGTAAAGAAAGCGATCGCAGAAGAAGAGCTTGAAGATGGCCACGAAGAACCAAGCGCAGCCAAACCTCAAGTGCGCAGCCAGCGCATTCCTCCTATCGAAGAATTTCCGCCCATTGCGCAAAAGCAGATAGCGGCCCAGCAAAACCGCATCGAGCATATTGCCGAACATGCTGCGCGCAAGAAAAAAGGCCTGTTTGAGCGCCTGGCAAATGTAGGCCTCGGCCGCAGGGATGATCCACCTCCAACACCAAAGGAGCCCGTTATGGCAGTTCGTTCGGAGCCCAAAGCACAAGCCGCGCGCCAGCCTCGCCAGGTGCCACCAGAGCCGCAAGCCTATATCGATCCCAATCTGGATGATGATCAATTGACTATCCCTGCATTCCTGCGCCGGCAAGCCAACTGATTGATTGTTAACTTAATTTTGAAACCCGGTGGACACATTTCCGCCGGGTTTCGTGCTTCTAACGCTAGGCACTTCATGTTCCCTGGGCGATAGGCTAGGATATGCGGCTATTCAGGATAGAGAGTTAGTTGCGAATGGTATTTGCCGTTGGAAATCACACTGTTCATCACTTGCAGGTTTTGTGCGTTGGGATGGTTGCGCTCGTGCTTTCAGGGTGCGCCTCAGCGAGTGTGATCGGTGATGTATTTGGCGGTAACTCCACGCCAGCGGCAACGACGACTGTTGGCCTCACCGGGGGTGCCATTGGCCCCGGTGAAGAGGCGCCGAGCAAGGCCGATCCCGTGGCCGAGCTTTACAATGCTGGGCTCGAAAAGCTGAGGTCTGGTTCCTACAAGGCAGCAGCCAAGAGCTTTGCTGAGGTTGAACGCCAGCACCCCTATTCGAAATGGGCCACCAAGGCGCTTCTGATGCAGGCCTTCGCCAACTACCAGCGCAATGCCTATGATGATGCGATCAATGCCGCCAACCGCTTTATCACCTTGCATCCCGGCCACAAGGACTCGGCCTATGCGTATTATCTAACGGCAATTTCGCAATACGAACAGATCAACGACGTGCGCCGGGACCAGTCCAGAACAGAAAAAGCGCTGGAAGCGCTGGAAGAAGTGAGCCGACGCTTCGGGCAATCGCCCTATGCCGCAGACGCTGCGAAGAAAGCTGTGCTGGCGCGCGATCATCTGGCAGCGAAGGAAATGGAAGTTGGGCGATACTATCTTAAAAAGGGTTCATACCTTGCCGGCATCAACCGCTTCAAGAAAGTTGTGACGGATTACCAAACGACGAGCCAGGTTCCTGAAGCACTTTATCGTTTGACGGAAGGCTACATGGCCTTGGGTGTGGTTTCGGAAGCGCAAACGGCGGCGGCCGTATTAGGACAGAATTTTCCCAACAGCCAGTGGTATAAAGACGCCTACACCCTTGTTTCGAGCGATGGTCAGCAGCCCGTTGAAAACAAGACTTCGTGGATCAGCCGTCTCTTCAAGGGGTAAATTAGGCTCTCGCGCATCGCCAAAAGACTCAGCTATAGTCCAGCCATGCTGACCGCCCTTTCCATCCGTGATATCGTTCTCATCGAGAAACTGGACATCTCGCTTGAGAACGGCTTGACCGTTTTGACGGGTGAAACAGGGGCGGGAAAATCCATTCTGCTTGACGCGCTGGGTCTTGCCCTTGGCGGACGCGGCGATTCAAGCCTGGTGCGCCATGGGGCAACGCGCGGCGTGGTAACCGCCGGTTTCATGCTGCCGAAGGGCCATGCGGCACTTGGCGTACTGGAAGAGCAGGGCATTGAAACGGAAGGCGAGCTTGTCATTCGCCGTATTCAGAATGCCGACGGCCCCAGCCGGGCAACAATCAATGAACAGCCCGTCAGCGTGAACCTGCTTCGCCAGATCGCCGGGAACCTGGCTGAAATTCATGGTCAGCATGCGGACCGCGCCCTGGTGGATGTGGCCAACCATAGGCGACTGGTTGATGCCTATGGGGATATGGATGAGCAGGCGGCTGATGTTGGCAGGCTTTGGCAGGCGCTGAGTGATCTGGCCAACGAGCTTGCGGAGCATCGCGACTTGATGGCGCGGGCGGAAGCAGAGCGCGATTACATTGAGCATGCGGTGGAAGAGTTGCGCGCCCTTGACCCGCAGGCTGATGAAGAAACAAATCTGGCAAACGCCCGCCAGCTCATGATGCATGCGGAGCAATATTCGGCAGCATTGAGCGAGGCTGAGAATGTATTGTCGGGTGATGGCGTTGAGGCAAGGCTGAATGCGGCGCTACGCAAGCTGGAGCGTCGCCGCGAAACGGCGGGCGGAAGGCTGGATCAGACCTGTGCGGCACTCGACAGGGTACTCATTGAAATGAATGAGGCGAACCGGGTCTTGGCGGATGCACAAAGATCGTTTTCGTTCAATCCGGCGGAGCTGGAAAAATCCGAGGAACGGCTGTTTGCTTTGCGGGCGGCGGCGCGCAAGCATAAGTGCACGGTTGACGATCTGGCCAAAACGCGGGAGCGTTTTGAAAGGGAATTGTCGGCGCTTGGCGACGGCGGACAGCATCTGGAAAAACTGGAAGCGCAGCATGGGACGGCGCAGAAGGCCTATGATACTGCAGCCGATGCCTTGAGTGCGGCGCGTAAGGCTGTGGCCAGGAAATTGGACAAAGCAGTGCTGGCGGAATTGCCGCCGCTCAAGCTTGAGAAGGCGCGTTTCGAAACGCAGATCAGCACGGATGCGAGCAAGCCTGGGCCTGCGGGCATTGACCGGGTGGAGTTCGTTGTCGCGGCAAATCCAGGGACGCCATTGTCACCGCTGATGAAAGTAGCTTCGGGCGGTGAACTCGCGCGCTTCATGCTGGCGCTCAAGGTCGTTCTGGCGGCCAAAGGTTCCGCGCCGACACTGATCTTCGATGAAATTGATACGGGTGTGGGTGGGGCCGTGGCGGACGCCATTGGTGGGCGGCTTGCGAGAATGGCGGAAGGGCTTCAGGTTCTGGCCGTGACCCATTCACCACAAGTGGCGGCACGGGCCAGCGAACATATGCTGATCTCAAAAATGGAAGAGGTCGGCAGTCACCGCATGGTGACCCGGGTGCAATCGCTTTCGGACAAAAGTCGGCGCGAAGAGGTGGCGCGCATGCTATCGGGTGCACAGGTGACCGATGAGGCGCGGGCGCAGGCTGATCGCCTGTTGGCAGCTAAGGGCTGAGGCATGGCTGAGAAATCTCCGGACCAGTTGAGTCTGGCTGAAGCAAAAGCGGAGCTGAAGCGACTAGCAGCAGAAATATCTGAGCATGATGTGCGCTATCACAGTCAGGATGCGCCGACGATTTCCGATGCGGAGTATGATGCGCTTCGTTTGCGCAATGCAGCGCTTGAGGAGAGATTTCCGGAGCTTATGCTGGCCGATTCCCCTTCTAAGCGGGTGGGAGCAGCACCGCAGGAGAAGTTCGGCAAGGTGCAACATCCGATACCGATGCTGTCTCTGGCCAATGCTTTTGAGGATAGCGATGTCACAGAATTTCTGGGGCGGGTGCGACGGTTTCTGAACTTGCCCGAAGCCACTGAAATTGAGGTCACAGCGGAGCCAAAGATTGATGGCCTGTCCATATCATTGCGTTACGAGGGCGGAAGATTGGTTCAGGCGGCAACACGCGGAGATGGAGCCGAGGGCGAAAATGTCACTGCCAATGTGCTGACAATCAGCGATGTGCCTTCAAAACTTGAAGGCAAGGCCCCAGCCGTTCTCGAAGTTCGCGGCGAAATATATATGTCCCACAAGGACTTCGCCAAACTTAATGAGAAACAGATTCAAGAAGGCGAAAAGACTTTCGCCAATCCGCGCAATGCGGCGGCTGGTAGTTTGCGCCAGTTGGATTCGTCGATTACCGCTTCAAGACCTTTGCGCTTCTTTGCCTATTCCTGGGGCGAGGCCCCGGAGCTTCCAGGAAAGACCCAGTGGGATGTGGTGATGGGGTTCAAGATGCTGGGTTTTCCAGTCAACCCGCTGATGAAGGTCTGCCGTTCGTCCGAGGAATTGCTTTCCCATTATCGCAGTGTCGAGGAACGCCGGGCCGACCTGGGTTATGATATCGATGGCGTTGTCTACAAGGTGAACCGGCTGGACTGGCAGGAGCGGCTGGGCTTTGTCTCGCGCTCGCCCCGCTGGGCCATTGCCCACAAGTTTGCAGCAGAGAAAGCCACGACTGTGCTGGAAGGCATCGACATTCAAGTGGGGCGCACTGGGGCATTAACGCCTGTTGCGAGGCTCAGACCCGTGACTGTCGGCGGTGTGGTTGTTTCCAATGCCACGCTGCACAATGAGGACGAAATTGCCCGCAAGGATTTGCGCATTGGTGATACGGTAATTGTGCAACGGGCGGGAGATGTGATTCCTCAGATTGTTGCCGTGGTGACCGAGAATCGGCTGCGTGGCGCGAAACCTTATGAATTTCCAAAAGTCTGTCCGGCCTGCGGCAGCCATGCGGAGCGTGAGGAACGTGAAACCGGCAAGACTGATGCGGTGCGGCGCTGCACGGGTGGGCTTATTTGCCCGGCGCAACGTGTTGAACGGCTCAAGCATTTTGCCTCGCGCAATGCTTTCGATATCGAAGGACTTGGCGACAAGATCATCGAGGAATTTTATCACGACGGCCTCATTCAATCGCCATCGGATATCTTCACCCTTGTGGCGCGGGACAAGCGCTCCCTGAAAAAATTGAAAGATCGTGAAGGTTGGGGCGAGGCCAGCGTCAGGAAACTCTTTGAGGCCATTGACCACCGGCGCAACATTGCGCTCGACCGTTTCATTTTCGCGCTCGGCATTCGCCATGTGGGCGAGACAACGGCGCGGGTTCTGGCGCGGTCCTATGGGTCGGCAAAAGTTTTCAGGGACCAGATGATAGCCGCGCCGCCTGATTCCGAGGCCTGGAATGAACTCAATGCGCTGGATGGCATTGGAGCCGTGGTAGCTGAATCGATCACGCAATTCTTTGCCGAGAAGCACAATGTTGACGTGGTGGATGAGCTTCTGAAGTTTGTAACGCCCACGGCCCTTGCCGCTGTTGCAGCTTCTTCGCCCGTGTCTGGCAAAACCGTAGTTTTCACCGGGGCCTTGGAAATGATGACCCGTGAGGAAGCTAAGTCCATGGCGGAACGGCTGGGGGCGAAGGTTGCGGGATCAGTCTCCAAGAAGACGGATCTGCTTGTGGCTGGTCCCGGCGCGGGTTCAAAGCTCAAGGAAGCTGAAAAACACGGAGTTGAAGTGATCGACGAGGCGGAGTGGTTCCGCCGGGTGGGGAATGGCAGGTAAGCGCAATTCTGTACAAGCGTTTCCTGGCTGGCCTGCTAAATATAGGGCATGAAACTTCTCGCACCCGACGATACCCTTGATGACCTCGGACAGGGCGACCAGACTTCGTTCTGGCGGGTGGGGCGGCATGCGGAACTTGAGTGCCTTTCGGCTACTTTCCGCACCCACGTGTTTCCGCCCCACACGCATGAGAGTTATGTGATCGGCGCGGTGGTTGGTGGCATGAACGTTTACCGGATCAGCGGTTCCCTGGTGCGGGCCGGGCCGGGCGAGTTGTGCTTTGTTAATCCCGGCGAGGTCCATGACGCGGTGCCTGAGGGCGACGGCTACAGCTACCGGATGATTTATCCCAAGCCTTCACTGCTTCAGACCATCGTGGAAATGGCAACGGGCAGGCGGGCAGTGGCCCCGCAATTCAATGGCCCGGTGATCCGGGACGAGCTGCTTGCCTCCCGCTACCTGCGCGCCCATGAGGCGCTTGAATCAGGGGCCGAGCCGCTGGGCGTCGATGAGGCACTGACCTCGGTGCTGCTCGACATGATTGACCGCCATGCGGGCGGCCTTAATGCGGTGGGGCTCGCGGGACGCGAACCCCAGGCGGTGCGCCGCGCCAAGGATTATCTTGCAGCTCATGTGGACGAGCAGGTTGAACTAGAGCAGCTTGCGCGCGCCGCGGGCCTTAGCCCTTTCCATCTCATTCGGGTATTTCGCAAAGCCACTGGGATGACGCCGCACAACTGGCTGGTGGACCGGCGGGTGCATCTTGCCTGCAATCTGTTGCGCGAGGGCTTGAGTGCCACCCATGTTGCCCCGCGTTGCGGGTTCTCCGACCAGAGTCATTTGACACGCGTGTTCAAATCACGGCTCGGAGTGACCCCCGGCCAATTCCGCTTGAGTAAAGTCTCAGCATGAGACCCACGCTGCGTGATTTAAGACAAGGTATTTTTGATGTGGCGCCGGTGGTGGTGGCCGCAACACCTATCGGCTTGCTGTGGGGAACTCTGGCGGCAGGCAAAGGACTGTCGCCTTTTGAATCCTGGCTGATGAGCGCCACGGTTTTTGCCGGTGCGGCGCAATTCGTGGCGATCGAAGTGTGGCGCGATCCCGTTCCCTGGGTCTTGCTTACTGTCACGGCGCTGATCGTGAACATCCGGCATGTGCTGATGGGCGCATCTCTGTCGCGTCACATGGGTGGCATTGACCGCCGCTGGCATCCCGCGATGATGTTTCTGATGGCTGATGAGAACTGGGCCTTCTCCGAACGCCGCGCACTTAAGGCGCCGCTGTCGCTGGGGTATTATTTCGGTCTCGCCTTGCCCATGTGGTTTGCATGGACAACCTCGTCAATCGTCGGAGCGATCGTCGGTCGCTCCTTTGGCGATCCGGCGGCCTATGGTTTTGATTTTGCTTTTTCGGCCATGTTCATCGGCATTCTGGCGGGATTCTGGAAAGGCCCGCGCACGGGGGCCGTGCTGGGGGCCAGTGCGATTGCGGCGGCTTTGGCCAAACTTTATGTGCCGGGGGCCTGGTACATCGTTATCGGCGGGATTGTCGGGATGGTTGTTGCGGCCCTTCTTCATAGGCGAGGCGAAGCGTCATGACGGCGACGATTTTAGCCATTCTGTGCATGGCCCTCGCGACCTATGCCACGCGCGCCAGCGGGCTTTATCTCATGCGCGGTGTCGTTGTTAAGGGTCGGCTGAAAGCTGCGCTTGATGCACTGCCTCCAGCCATTCTCATGGCGGTGATTGCGCCGACGATTTTGACAACCAGCATTGCAGAGACCATCGCAGCCGCGCTTACGGCGACCGCCGCCTTCATGCGGTTGCCGCTTATTGTGACGATACTGATCGGCGTGATTAGCGTTGTACTGTTGCGGATGGTTCTCAGTTGAAAGGTGCGCAGGCCTTTTGCAGCCATGCCAATTCTTCGCCCGACAGGTGATCACCTATCTGCCTCAGTACGCGCGCGTGGTAGGTGTCGAGCCAATGTAACTCGTCCTTTGTCAGTAGCTTGGTTTCAATCAGACGGCGCTCGACGGGGCAGAGGGTTAGCGTTTCAAAACCCAGCATGGGGCGCTCGCCCCCCTCGATGTTTTGTGCTTCGTGGACGAGCAGCAAATTTTCGATGCGAATGCCAAAACTGTTCTGCTTATAGAAGCCCGGTTCGTTGGAGAGGATCATGCCAGGTTCAAGGGGCGTGCGGTCTGACTTATTGATGCGGGCAGGGCCTTCATGGACTGAGAGATAGGAACCGACACCATGGCCCGTACCATGATCATAGTCCAAGCCAGCTGCCCACAGGCTTTGGCGGGCGAGGGCATCGATTTGTGAGCCACAGGTGCCTTTGGGAAAACGGATGCGTGACACGTCGATCATGCCTTTCAGCACGCGGGTGAAGCGGTCCTGCATTTCCTGGGTCGGTTCGCCAACGATCACCGTGCGCGTGATGTCTGTGGTGCCATCCTGATATTGGCCGCCGGAATCGATGAGGAAGATTTCATTGCTCTTGAGGGGCAGGCAGTCATCGGGGTTTACGTGATAATGGGGAAGGGCGGCGTTGGGGCCCGCGCCTGCGATGCTGTCGAAGGAGAGATCGAGCAGCATGCCTGTGTCTTTGCGGAACTGCTCCAGCTTTTCGGCAACGGACCATTCGGTGAGGCCGCCCTTTGGGGCTGCCGCCTCCAGCCAGCAGAGGAAGCGGGACATGGCCACGCCATCACGCCTGTGAGCGGCGCGGGCGCCTTCTTGTTCGGTTTTGTTTTTCTTCGCCTTGGGCAGAACGCAGAGATCCGTGGCGTTGATGATTTTTGCCTTGGCCAGCGTCGATTTGATTTTTGCCGGGGCCCAATTGCTGTCGATTTGAACAGCGGATTTTCCAAGGGCCTTCAGCGCCTGCTCAAGTTCGGCAGGTTTCTTGATGATGACGGATTTCTTGAGATGGGCCTGCACATCCTCTGGCAATTTTGCCTTGTCGATGAAGAGTTCGGCTTTGCCTTTTCTCTTGAGAATGGCATAGGCCAGGACAACGGGTGTGTAGGGAACATCGTGACCCCGGATGTTAAGGGCCCAGGCCACCGAGTCGGGCTGAGTGAGTACGGCGGCGTCAGCTCCGGCTTTGTTAAGGAGCTTGGAGATCATCGCCAGCTTGTCGGCAACGCTTTGGCCAGCGAACTGGAGGGGCTGAACCGAGAGGGAGGCCGTGGGTCGCTTGGGCTGGTCCTCCCAAATTGTGTCGATAGGATTGGGTGTGACCGGCACCAATTTTGCGCCCACTTTCGTGCAGGCTGCGGTAAAGCGTTCGGCCTGGTCGGCGGTCAGAAGCCAAGGGTCAAAACCCAGGACATCACCCTTCTTCAGGTTGTCCGCAATCCACGCCGCTGGCGGGTCATCAACGAGGTGGTGAGGGGCGAACAGCTTGGTATCCACCTGCTGGCGCACCTGGATGGTGTAGCGGCCATCGACGAAAATGGCGCCCTTCTTAAGGGTGAGAATGGCCATGCCCCAGGAGCCTGCGAACCCTGTGAGCCAGCGCAGGCGCTCGGCGTAGGCGGCCACATATTCTCCCTGGAATTCGTCTTGCCGGGGCACGATCAGCCCCGTGAGTTTCATTTTTTTGAGCGTTTGCCGCCGCAGGGCCACGCGGGATTTGTGCGTCCTTTCCGGAGCTTAACCTCGCGCGGCTGTTTGGGCAAAAGGATTTACTTGCTTCCTGCGTCAACTTGTTCCATATCAGCGAGATCGAAAACTTGGGCCGGACGATTGGCCGCTCTGCTACCCGTTTGGGTTGCGCGCACGCAAAGACTCCTCCAACGATCGACTACACGGGTCTTTATGCGCTGCTTTTGCATTTCATCAAGGCCTCACTATAACCCAACTGAAGGACGATCCCATGAATACGGGTACTGTAAAGTGGTTCAATGAGCAAAAGGGCTACGGCTTTGTTCAACCGGACAACGGAAGCAAGGACGTTTTTGTTCATATTTCCGCTGTAGAGCGCGCCGGTCTGCGCACTCTCAAGGAAGGCCAGAAGGTCTCCTTTGAAATCGTGACCGACAAG
>CAZHCO010000101.1:0-13872 GCA_964530965.1 uncultured Aestuariivirga sp.
CGCCGCTGAGCTGGTGGAGCGGCGTCCGTACGTGCGTCGTAGAGCTCGAGGTTCTGCCTGAGCACGAACAGGTGCTCGGGGCGGTAGGGCCCGGTGAGCGCCGACGCGATCTCAGCCGCGGAAGCCTGGCAGCGCGCATCGCGAGGAGGACGAGGGCGGCGGGCGCGGCGGCGGGGCAGACGAAGTGGCGTAGCGAGGGCGACAGCGGATGGCCGCCCGCCACGAGGCGGGTTGACTGGCGAACCGCCCTTGTATTACCTACGCTCCGCTTCCATGGGTGATGCACACGAAGAGCTGCTGAACGTCTACGACGACGAGGCCAACGTGGTCGGCCAGGCTCCGCGGCGCGCGGCCAAGGCCTCGGGGCGCGCCGTGGGGGCCGTCAACGTGCTGCTCGTGAACGCGCGCGGCGAGGTGCTGCTCCAGAAGCGGCCGGCCGACAAGGAGAACGGCGGGCGCTGGGACAAGTCGGTGGGCGGCCACGTGGCTGCCGGCGAGGACTTCGATCAGACAGCGCTGCGCGAGACGTCTGAGGAGCTCTTCGGCGTCGCGGCATCGCCCCGATCGCGGCTGGTGCCGTCACGCGCGGCGCTCGTCTCGCCCGCGCAGCCGCTCGACCTCGAGCAGGGTGTCGCCTTCTATCGCGCCGGACTGCAGCGTGGCTTGCGCGACGTGCGGCATGCGCCGGGAGGCGGACTTCGCAACGTCGTGTACCACGTCGCGATCTACCTCGGCCGCACCGAGGCAAAACTCGAGTCCTTCTCTCCGCAGCGCGAGGAGATCGACGCGCTCCGTTACGCGCCCGCCGCGGAGTTGGACGGCATGTTGCTGGGCGGCGAGCTGGCGCCCAACATGGCGTTTCTGTGGTTGAGCCATGCCCGAGCGCTGCTCGGCCTCGTCGGCTGAGCGTGCGCAACGTCGGCTTTGCCGATCTCGAGCGAGCCCTGGCGCGGCGTCCCGCGCTGCGGCTCACGGATGAAGGCGGCTCCAAGGCCGCCGTGGCGTTGTTGTTCCGGGAGCAGGCTGCCCGTCTCGAGCTCTTGTTCATCCACCGTGCCGAGCATCCCGAAGACCCTTGGTCCGGACAGATGGCGTTCCCCGGAGGCCGCGCCGAGACCGCCGATCCCGACCTGTCGGCGACCGCCGTGCGCGAAACGCGCGAGGAAATCGGGATCGATCTCGCGGTTGGGGCCGATGCGCTCGGCTCGCTGGACGAAACGCGCGCCGTGAGCCGCATGCGGCCCGTCGATCTCACGATCACACCCTTCGTCTTCCGGCTGCGCGCGGGTGGAGATCCCGAGCTGAGCGACGAGGTCACGAGCGTGCACTGGATCGGGCTCGACGATCTCTTGTCGTCGCGGCATCGCGAGCTGATGGACTACGCGATCGACGGGCAGCGGATCAAGTTCCCGTGCTTCCGCGTCGAGGGGAAGACGATCTGGGGCCTGACCTACCGGATGTTCTCGAACCTCCAGAATCTCATCGAGGAGTCCGCGGGCTGAGGCAGCCGTCGTAGACCGTCGACCACGGGTGCACCTCGGCGCGGAAGACGCCGGCCGCGATGCTCGGGTCCCGCGCCAACAGCTTCTCGAGGTCGGCCGCGCTCTGGGCCTTGGCGACCATCAGGCCCACGTCCGCGTAGCGCGCGCCCAGGACGATCGTGCCGGACTTGCGCATCTCGGCGAGGTTCGCGGAGTGGTCCCGCATGTGCGCTTGCTCGTTCGGCGGCTTGGCCGCGTCCCACGCGGGCCCGGTGCGAAACACGATCGCGAACAGCTTTTCCGGCGCAGCGGGCTCCTGGGCGACCGCTCCCCAACCGATCAACGCAGCGAGCAGGGCCAGCCCTACGCTCCGACGGACCTTCAAACTGAAACGCCCGATCCACAGCTCGTTCATCTTTTCCCTCCCGAGTTTCATGAGCGTAAGAGCCTCGCGCCGCCGACTCCAATCGGGCGTTCGCGGGCCTCGCGTTGACTCCGCGTCATGCCGAGAATAGCGTCGCTCTCCGAATGGTTCGCATCACCCACGACCCGATCGATTTGGCGGCGCTCTCGTCCGTGAGCCCCGCCGACGGAGCGCTCAGCCTGTTCGTCGGGGTGGTGCGCGACGAGAACGCGGGCCGGCGCGTCGAGCGGCTCGAGTACGAAGCCTACGAGGAGATGGCGCTCGAGGTGCTCGCCGAGATCGAAGCCGAGACGCGCCGCCGCTGGCCGATCGGCGAGCTCCGGATCGTGCACCGCCTGGGCCGGCTCGCGATCGGCGAGGCGAGCGTGGCGGTGGCGGTGGCCTCGCCGCACCGGGCCGAGGCATTCGCCGCCTGCCGCTACGCGATCGACACCTTGAAGCACCAGGCGCCGATCTGGAAGAAGGAGTTCTTCGAGGGCGGCGCCGTCTGGGTCGAAGGACCGGGGAGCTGCGAGCCGAAGGTCTAGCGCGCTCCCCGCAATGCGAGCGTGAGCCACGCCGCCAACAAGGCAAGGCCCAAGAGATGGACCAGCACGAAGCACTGCGCCTCGAAAGCGCTGGCGGTGGTGATCAGGATCGGCGTGGGCAGCGCGCCGAAGGCGAGTAGTGCCAGCGCGCCGAGCGAGAGTCGCGCCTGGCCGCGCAGCCGCTCCGGTCCGACCAGCGATCCGATCACCAGGAGAAGCGAAGGCAACAGCAGCGGCAGGACCGGAGCCTCGAAGACGCGGCTCCCGACTCGGAACATGTCGGCGCGAGCCGTCATCTCGTAGTAGCTGTCGGTCACGCCTTCGCTCGGATGGGTGGCGCGCGCGAACGACGCGCCGTCTCGCGGCGCCCACGGCCAGAGCTTGCGTAGCGTCAGCGTGGCGTCGAGCCGCCGCAGCAGGATGCCGGCGTACCAGATCGGATCGCGACGAATGTCGCCGAGCACCAGCCCGCGCATGATCCGCTCGCTGCGTTCGGAGAGCCGCTGGTCGCCGCCGGCGGCCAGCACCGCGATCTCACCGGCCTTGTCCAGATAGACGTGCCCCTTGCTGCGGTCGAAATCCCCGAGGCCCTGCCAAAGCGTGATCCAGATGTCATGAGCCTGCCGCGGCGGCCGGCGCAGGCCGCGACGCTCCACGGTCTGGGCGCCGAGCCGGCCGATCTCCAACTGCAACAGGGCGAAGGGAAGCAGCAGCGCGGCGAGCGAGGCGGCCGCCAGCAGAGCCCGCCGCGAGGACTGGGTCCGCCGGGCTGCCCAGTAGAGCGCGGCGGCGAGACCGCCGAGGGCCAGGAGACACGCGCTCCGGGACGCGGCGCACCACGCGAAGACCAGGCCCGCGAGTACCGCCCGCAGCAGCGTTCCGCGCGCGGTCGGAACGCCGAAGATCGCGTGGACCGCGAGCGGGACGATCAGCAAGAGCGACATCACGTAGAAGCCCGAGGCCGAGTAGCCGAGCGTGAGCATGTCGAGGACGAAGCCGGAACCTGAAACCGCCGCCAGGAAGACCCAACCGGCGACCGCCTGGCCGCTCGCGTGGAACTCGAGCGCGATCCACGCGAGCAGCGGAATCGCCGCCAGCACGGACAACCAGGTCAGCAGAAACGGCGACACGCCGCGCGCCAGGCGAAAGCCCAGCCCGAGCAGCAGGCCGCGGCCCGCGTCGTCGAAGCGTCTCGCGATCGAAAGCTCGCCCGAGACCACGCTGGCCGGCGGCAAGGTCCGCCAGAACTGTGCGGGGCGAATGCCCTGGTTCTTGACCGCCGACAGCAGGCCGTCCCGGAACGCGAAGAAGTCGTCGGTGTCGCGCCGAAATCGGTTGGTGATTCGGTAGGGCGCCACCGGAAAGTCACCCGAGGCGGCGTAGCCGGCCGCCACCGCCAGATCGTCCCAGCCTCTCCAGCCCTTGAGCAGGGCGTTCAGATCGGCGTCGGCGAGTCGAGCCCGGGCGTTGACCAGGAGCAACGCCGTCGCGAGAACGCTGAGGGCGACGACGCGCCCGCCGATGCTCTCTCTCGACGAACTAGCCGCCAATCTGGAACATCGCACGGTCCTCGGTCGAGATGCCTTCCTCGAGACGATGACCGGTCGGCTTGGCGCCGACGGCGCGCGCCAGGATCTTCCCCACTTTGTCGCGGCCGCCGCCGTCGCGCAGCGCCTTCTTCACGTCCATCTCGTCGTCGTTCAGCAAGCACAGGTGGAACTTGCCGTCCGCGGTCAAACGCATCCGGTTGCAGCTCCCGCAGTAAGGCTCGCTCACCGGGCTGATGAAGCCCACGACGCCCTCGCCCTCCGCGAAGCGGAAGTTGCGCGACTCGTCCGACGCGTTGCGGTTCACGATCGGCACCAGCGGTCCGAGCTCCGCCTCGATGCGCGCCCGCGTCTCGTGCGAGGGCACGTACTGCGAGAGCGCCACGTGCGCGGCCTCACCGCCGCCGAGCGGCATCAGCTCGATGAAGCGGACGTGCCAGTTGTCCTGCTTGGCGCGCCGGGCGAGCAACGCGACGTCGGTGTCGTTGTAGTCGCGTGTGACGACGCAGTTCACCTTGATCGGAAGCAGGCCGGCCTCGGCGGCGGCCTGGATACCGGCCTCGATCTCCTCGAGCGTCGCGAAACGCATCAGCTTCTTGATGCGCACCGGATCCAAGGTGTCGACGTGGATGTTGACGCGGTCGAGGCCGGCTTCGACGAGCGGTCGCGCCAGCCGCGGCAACAGGATCGCGTTGGTCGTCATCGCCAGATCGTCGACGCCTTCGACGCCGGCCAGGCGCCGCACGATCTCGACCAGATCGGGCCGCAGCGTGGGCTCGCCGCCGGTGAGGCGGAACTTGCGAAAGCCGACCGAGACGGCGGCGCGCGCGACTTCTTCGATCTCGGCCGCCGTCAGCAGCTCGGGAGACGGAATGAAGGAAAGGCCGCGCAGCGGCATGCAGTAGACGCACCGCAGGTTGCAGTGGTCGATCACCGAGATGCGCAAATAGTTGATCTCGCGCTGAAAAGAGTCCTTCACCCTGCTGGTAGTCTACGGCCAAGGAGATGCAGGTAAGCGTGCGGCTGTTCGCGTCGCTCCGGGAGAAGGCCGGCCGGGATCGACAGGCTGTCGAGTTGCCCGACGGCGCCTCGGTGGAGCAAGCCTGGAGCCGACTGGCTCAGGACCAGCCGCAGCTCGCGCCGCATCGCGCGAGCCTGACCGTGGCCGTCAACCGCCGTTACGCGCCGTTCGACACCAAGCTCTCGGACGGTGACGAGGTCGCCTTCATCCCGCCGGTGAGCGGCGGCTAATTCAAGAGCCAGGCCCAGGGCGAGCGACCGCCGAGATCGCCGATCTTCTGGGCAGCCGTGCCCGCCTTGCGCCGGACGTCGTCGATGTTCCAACCGGTGAGCCAGGCGAGGGTCTGGGCTTCCTTTTCCTGGCGCGCCACGACCGCCTGCCGGTAGGCGTCGACGGCGGCGCACTTCGCCTCGCCCTTCCACGGATGGCGCAGCACGTAGCGGCCCTGGAAGTTCTCGCGGTTTGCTGTCTCCTGGAACACGAGGTCTTCGGGAAAATGCGCGGCGTCGTAGCGCACGTGGAGCCGCGTCACGTAGGCGTTGGTCCCCCCGCCGGGCGGAAACGGCCGGCGGCTTTGCGGGTTGGTGACGGCGGCTTCACCCTCGAGCCAGGAGACGCCCAGCTTCTTGAGCTCGTCGTTCGAGAGCGGGTCGGCGGCGCACGGGTCGCACCAGCCCATGTCCCAGCCGTACTCGACGAAGACCGCGCGCATGTTCTCCCGCCGCACCTGCTCCGCGAACATCGCCTTGTAGAACGACCCGAACTCGCCCTTCACGTAGGTCGGGATTTCCTGCCCGGTCGGCAGCTTCACGGTCATGTAGTTCGTGGTTTCGATGCGCCCCTTGCGCGACAGCGCCAAGATCACCAGGTCCTGCGGTCCGTCGGCGTTGACGGTGCCGAGACGAATCGGCAGCATGAACTTGGGAGACTCGTAGGCCACGCGCAGCGGCCGCAGGAACGTGAAGCCGCTCTTGGCCTGCTCCTTCAGGTTGACGCGCGCCACGAAGAACTTCAAGTTCTGCTTGATGTAGCTGCCCAGCACGGCCGACGCGCCCTGCGGCATCTTGTAGCCGTTCTCGCGCAGCCACGTCTCGAGCCCGCTGGACTCGAGCGCGGACAGGATCAGGATGTCGTACTCGCCCACGGTGTACTGGGCCTCGATCGTGACGCCGAGCGCCTTCGCGCGCGCGGCGCTAGCCGGCGCGGGCAGCGCCTGCGGTGGTCCCGCCGCACCCGCCATCGCGCGAAGCTCCATCCGCGGCGCGCACGGATCCTCGTCGAAGTACTCGACCAGCCGAGGCGCCGAATAGGCGTCGAGATGGTCGATCACGGCCTTGTCGCTGACCTCGATCTGCTCGCGCTTCAAGACCGTCGGCACCGGGACCACCAGCGCGAACTCCTTCATTTCCCCTCGGAAGTCGTTGGCCATCGTCAGCGCGGTCTTGTCGCCGTCGCGCACCAGCACGACCTGCGAGGCCTTGTTGAAGAGCTTGGTGTCGGCCTTGCCGACGTAGAAACCGCAGAAGGCGTGAGCGGCGCTAGGCCAGCTCAGCAACAGGCATGAGATCAGATACGGAGCGAGACGGCGCATCGTGCCTCCCTGGCGTCGGCCGCGGCGCGCGCCAGTCGTAGCGCGAACCGGGCAGAAGCCGGTCGATCAACGGGACCAGAAGTGAAACGGCGGCGAGCGACCACAACAGGCCGTTCGGGCGAAACAGCTTGAACTGCACGTACCAGGCGCCCCAGGCGACGAGCGCCGCGAACAGGATCCGGCCGGCGCGCGAATCGGGCGTCGTCTTGGGATCCGAGATCATGAAGAAGCTGAACAGCAAGAGCGCCCCGCTCTGGAGCTGGTGCAGCGGGATCGTGAGCGGGTCCCCGAGCCGCAACGCGCGCGCCAAGAGCGTCCCGCACCAGAAGACGAGGAACGCCAGCGTCACGTCGCCACGGGCGGCTCGATTCACGACCAGGCTGCCCAGGCTCACGATCAGGAACGCCAGCAGGGCGACGTTGCCCCACTGCCCCGGCGACACCCACACTTCTCCCGTCAGGAGCATCATCGCCCCGATGCCGATGTTCGTGGGGTTGAAGAGGTGCTTGCCGCGGAAGCGGAACAGGAACTTGCTGGCGATCGCCAGCATCGCCGTCGCGACGGCCAGCGCGTCGGAGTTGGTGCGCAGCAGCAGACACAGCGACAGACCGGAGATGAGAGCGCTCTTCGGCTCGAAGGCCAGCCCGCGGGCGCGACCGCAGGCCCACTGCGTGGCGAGCGCCGTGGCGAGCAGCAACAGCGCGCGCCCCGGCGTCACGTCGAAGCCGCGAAGGGCCATCCCATAGCCGAGCAACCCGGCGAGCGAGGCGATCTGGAAGACGCGAGGGTCGGCCGGCTTCATGGCTCTCCGGTGCTACGTGCCAGGCGACGGGTTTATTCCCCGGCTCATTCGAACTCCCGGCGTTACGAGAACAGCTTGCCGACGTTGCGCAGCAGGTCGGCGTGGCGGGCGCGCCGCCAATAGCGGCTGAAACCGCCGAGCCGGAGCAGGTTGCGGAGCCGCGCCAGGATACCGCCGTGGAGCGCGCGATTGGCGGTGGACATGAAGCGCAGGAACTCGGCGCCGTAGGGAAACCACCACAGCGCGCGCCCGCCGCCCATCTCGGAAGCCAGATACTTGACCTGGACCATCTCGCGCAGCCCGGCGGCCCCGTGGGTGCGGCCGACGCCGCTGTGCTTGTAGCCGCCCCACGGCGCGGCCGGCTCGCCGTAGCTGTAGACGCAGTCATTGGTCGTCACGACGCCGGCCTGGAGCTCGGTTTCGAGCGCCCGGGCCTTCTCCGGGTCGCGCGTCCAGACGCTGGCGGTGAGGCCGTACTCGCTGTCGTTGGCGAACCGCAACGCCTCGGCCTGGTCCTTCACGACCATGATCGGCAGCAGCGGACCGAAGGTCTCCTCGCGCATCACCTTCATCGTGTGATCGACGTTCACCAGCACCGTCGGCGGATAGAAGTAGCCGGGACCTTCCGGCCGCACGCCGCCGGTGAGCGCCTGGGCGCCGCGCGCGAGCGCGTCCTTCACGTGGTCGTCGACGATCTGCCGCTGGCGCTCGAGCGCCAGCGGGCCGACGTCGGTGTCGGCCGCGCGCGGGTCGCCCATCCGCAATGCCTTGGTCTCGGCGACCACGCGGTCGATCAGCTCGCGCGCGACCGGCTCCTCGACGTAGACCCGCTCCACCGAGGCGCAGGTCTGGCCGGCGTTCAAGAATGCGCCCCACACGAGACCGGCGGCGGTTCGCTCGAGATCGGCATCGCGCAGCACGATCGCCGCGTCCTTGCCGCCCAGCTCGAGCACCACCGGCGTCAGGTTCCTGGCCGCGGAGGCCATGATCCGCTTGCCGGTCGGCACGCTGCCGGTGAAAAGGATCTTGGCGACGCGGGCGTCTTCGACGAGCGACTGCGCGACGCCGTCGTCGCAGGCGACGACGCTCAGCACGCCGTCCGGCAGGCCCGCGCGCCGCGCCAGCTCTCCGATCGCCAGGCCCACGAGAGTGGTGGACGGCGCGGGTTTCAGCACCACGCTGTTGCCGGCCGCGAGAGCCGCCGCCACCCCGGTCATCGAGATGCCGAACGGATAGTTCCAGGGCGTGATCACCAGCAGCACGCCGTAGGGCTCGAGCACGACCCGGCCCTGCTTGTGGGCCAGCAGCAGCACGTCGCTCTCGACCTCCTCGTCGCGCAGTAGATCGGGTGCGTGATGCTCGAGGTGCTTGAGCGCCTCGAGTGCCGGGAAGATCTCGACCAGATGGGCTTCGGCGACCGGCTTGCCCTGCTCCTGGGCGATCAGCGCCGCCAGCCGGTCGGCGTCGCGCAGCACCTCGGCGCGCAGCCGCCCCAGGTAGCGCAGGCGCTCGTGAATGGTGAGCGCGCTCCAGGCCGAGAAGCTGGCGCGCGCCGCCGCCAGCGCCTCGCCCGCCTGGCCGGCGTCGAACAGCGACACCTGGGCGAACGCGACGCCGGTGGCGGGGTCGATCGCAGGCCGGGAACCGGCTCGGCCGGCGACGGTCCGCGACCCGATCCACGAGTGATGCTCCGGCAGCGGCGACGTTTGCGGAGCGGGAATCGCGACGGCGGCCATGCCGCGATTGTTGTCTACGCCCGCCTGCATTTCAATGAAACAATGGCGCATGGACGAGCGCGAGTCGATTCTCGCGGCCAACGCGGCTTTCTATCGCGCGATCGAGACGCTCGACCTCCAGGCGATGGACGCGCTGTGGGTTCACGAGCCGTGGGTGCGCTGCGTGCACCCCGGCTGGGACGCGATCGCGGGCTGGGACGTGGTGCGCAACTCGTGGCAGGCGATCTTCGCGAACACCAGCTGGCTGCGCGTCACGCCGACCAACCTCGACGCGGTGGTGCTGGGCGACGTCGGGATCGTGGCGTGCTCCGAGAACATCTCGGCTCAGCAGGCGGGCGACGTCGCGCTGGCGGTGGCTCAGGCCACCAACCTGTTCTGGCGCACCCGCGACGGCTGGCGCATCTTCCACCACCACGCCTCGCCCGCGCCGGTCGAGGTGACCCAGCCCTTCAGCGGGACGGTTCAGTAGCCGTGGGCCGCTAGCGGCTGCCGCTCGCCGCGAGCTCCGGCGGGCCCAGGTGCTCGCTGAGCCAGAGGATCCAGCGGCGCGTGACATCGCGTTGCCGCACCGGATCGGCCGCGTTGTGGCCGTAGATCGGGTAGGCGATGAACTTGGTGACGATGCCGTTGTCCTTGAGCGCGTGGTAGAGCTTGTAGGACTGCGTCACCGTGACCCGGAAGTCGCCGGTGTTGGACATCACCAGCGTGGGCGCCTTGATCTTCGACGCGTTCGTGATCGGCGACTGCTCGCGGAAAGCGGCGTCGCGGCCGTCCTTCCACGGTGAGCCGCCGAACGAGTTGCCGACGCGGACGTTGCCGTCGTTCAGGTTGTACTGGTCGATCCAGTCCGTGACCGAAGCACCCGCCACCGCCGCTTTCCAGACGGTCGGGTAGTGCCCGAGCAGCCAGGTCGTCATGTAGCCGCCGTAGGACCAGCCGGAGACCGCCATCCGCGACTCGTCCACGAAGCCGCGCTTCTTCAGCAGCTCGACGCCCGACATCACGTCGCGGCCGGGGCCGGCGCCGGCGTCGTTCCAGATCGCCGACTGAAACGCGTTGCCGCGGTTGTCGCTGCCTCGATAGTTGGGCTCGAAGATGACCCAGCCCTGGGCCGCGAAGATCTGCGCGCGGGCCGAGAAGGCTTGCTTCGAAGCCGACCGCGGACCGCCGTGCACGTAGAGAACCAGTGGGTACTTCCGGCCCGCCGAGAAATCGGGCGGATACGTGACGACGCCGTCGTTGCGAAAGCCGTCGGGGCCGTCCCATTCGATCGTCTCGGTCCGGCCGAGCTCGAGCGCGGCGGTCTCTTTGTTGAAGTCGGTCAGACGTTTCGGCGCCGCCTGCGAGGACGCCAAGAAGTAGATCTCCGAAGCGTGCTGCGGCTCGCTTCCGGCGAACGCGATCGCGCCGGTCCTGGAGACGCTCATGTCCACCCAGAACGACGACGCCGGAACGACCTTGCCGAGCTCGATCCTGCGCGCGGCGCCCGAGACCGGCTGAACCCAGAGGCCGGTCGTGGTGTCGTGGTTGGCTCCCACCAAGAGCGTCTTGTCGTCGAGCCAGATCGAGCGCGCCATGTTGCGGTCGATCCCGCGCGTGACGTTGACGATCTCGCCTCCCGCCGTCGGAATCACGTGGATGTCGTTGCCGAACTTGGGCTGGTCGTCGCGCGGGCACCAGTAGGCGATCTGCTTTCCATCCGGCGAGAACGTGGGATAGCCCTCGCCCCGCGTGCGATTCGTGACGGACCGCATCGCCCCCGTCGCGACGTCGACCAGTTGCAGCGTGCGCTGGGCGCTGTCGCCCGAATGCGCGCTGATTACCTTCGCAATTGCGATCTGCTTGCCGTCGGGCGACCACACGATCGGCGACGACGGCGATCCCGGCGGCTTCGTCACCGGCAGGCTCCAGGCGCCTGATGTGAGCCGTCGCGCCGGCCCGCCCTCACTCTTGGTCACCCAGAGGTGCGAGGGCTGCGGCGGCGCCGTCACCAGGAAGTCGTCGTTCTCGACTTCGAAGGAGTCGTTGAAGCGCTCCTCTCCGGTCTTCAGCGCCGGCTCGTCCGCGGCCACGAACGCGATCTCCTTCTCGTCGGGGCTCCACGCGAACTGCTGCACGCCCGTCGGCGACTTCGTGATCTGCGTCGACTCGCCGCCGCCCATCGGCAGCACGAAGACTTGCGGCTTGCCGTCCACGCTCGCGAGAAAGCCGAGCCGCGCACCGCTCGCCGAGAAACGTGGCGACGACAGCCCGCGCCGGTCCGTGAGCACGCGCTGAACCCCGGTCGCAACATCGACCAGCACGAGCTGCGGCTCGTGGCGGTTCTCGGCGTAGTTGACTCTCGAGACCACGATCACGACCGACCTGCCGTCGGGCGCCATCTCGGGGCTCGAGACCCCCACGACCTTGCCGAGGTGCTGGATGCCGATCCGCTCGGCCCAAGCGGACGTCGAGATGACCAGAAAGAGAAGAACGCTCGCGAAACGCTTCATGGCAAGGCCTCCTGAGCGGTTCCGCGCATGATACGCCGGCCCGCGAGGCCCCAGTCGCCGCCAGTACCGGCAAGGTGCCCCATGCACATCCTCGCCAACCAGCCGCCCCGCCGCCCCGCTGCCCTTCGAGGCTTCCCCGCAGTACTATCCTTACTATCGAAGTACCGAGTTTCAATATTCCTGGTTTCCGCCAGACTCCTCACGGGGATCTCATGCCTACTGAGCCACTTGCCCGATTCTTCGCAATGCTTATCCAACTATCTTGTGAAGCGACTATGTGTTAGGCCGCGTCGAACGAATCCAGGAGACAATCATCATGCCGCTTATCAAATCGCTTCTTGTGGTGCTTGCCCTTGCGCTTCTGAACTCGGGATGCGGATCCTCCAGGCCGGCAGTGGTGGCAGATGCCATCTACGTCGGGGGCCCCATTGTCACCGTGAACGACGCACAGCCCAACGCCGAGGCCCTGGCGGTCAAGGACGGCAAGATTTTGGCGGTCGGCAGCAGAGTCGAGATCGAGAAAGCCCACAAAGGCAAAACCACCGCCATAGTTGATTTGGCCGGCAAAACGCTGATGCCCGGCTTCATCGACGGCCACACCCATATTCTCGCGCTCGGCGCTCAGGCGGTTGGTGCCAATCTGCTTCCGGCACCGGACGGCAAGGTCGATACGATCGACGCGCTTGTCACCGAGTTGCAGGCATTCGCCAAGACTCCCGAGGTTTCGCGGACGGGCTGGATCTTCGGCCTCGGCTATGACGATTCCGTTCTCGGCCGGCACCCGACCAAGGCCGATCTCGACCGCGTCTCCACGACCGTTCCGGTCGGCGTCATCCACATCTCTGGCCATTTTAGTGCCATGAACAGTGTCGGGCTGGCGAAGGTGGGCATCACCGCCGCCAGCAAGGATCCTGTCGGCGGCACCATACGCCGCTTGGCCGGCAGCAGCGAACCAGACGGAGTCCTGGAAGAACTCGCCCATTACCAGGCGGCGCTGCCGGTGATCACCCCGGTCACAAAAGCCAACCAGGACTATTTCATGGAGCGCGCGCTCGAAATGGTGAAGAGCTTTGGCTACACCACCGTCAATGAAGGCCGCATGATGGGCGGGCAGGCGAAAGACCTTGAAGCGCTGGCGGCCAACGGCAAGCTCGATATCGATGTCGTCGGCTTCGCCGACTTCGTCGACACGACCGAAGTCGGGGTCTGGGGCCAGGAGTACAAGTCTCGTCTCCGCATGGCCGGCATCAAGATCGTGCTCGACGGATCGCCGCAAGGCCGCACAGCATGGCGCACGACTCCCTATCTGCTGCCGCCGCCGGGCGAAAAGGCAGACTACCGCGGTTCGCCCAACATTCCCGATACAGCAATCATCACGGCTGCGATCGCCAATGCCTATGACAGGAACTGGCAGGTGAAGGTCCACGCCAACGGCGATGCCGCCATCGACCAGCTGCTGGAAGCGGTCGGCAAGGTGTCGGCCGAAAAGGGCGTGCGGCAGGGCCAGGTGATCCTGATCCACGGCCAGTTCATCCGCTCTGACCAGATTCCGAAGCTGAAGGCGCTCGGCATTTTCCCGTCGATGTTCCCGATGCACACGTTCTACTGGGGCGACTGGTACAAGCAGATCGTCGGCGAGGAACAGGCCGCACGGATCTCGCCCATGCGTTCGATTCTAAACACGGGCTTGCACGCCAGCAGCCACACCGATGCGCCGGTGGCGCTGCCCAACCTGATGCAGGTCGTGTGGGCCACGGTGAATCGCACATCGCGCTCCGGAGCGGTCATCGGCCCCGACGAGCGGGTCACGCCCGCCGAGGCCATGAAGATGATCACCCTCTGGGGTGCCGAGCAGTTCGGCGAACAGGCGACCAAGGGCTCGCTTGAACCCAGCAAGCTCGCCGACATGGTGGTCCTGTCCGACAATCCGCTCACCATCGACCCGGCCAAGCTCAACACGATCGTCGTGCTCGAGACCATCAAGGAAGGCAAGAGTGTCTACAAGCGACAGCCGTGAGTCGGCGCTCAGGCGCCTGACGTGCCTGAGCCTGGTTGCCGTGCTGGCGGCTGGATGCGCCGCACAGCCCCGGCAGCGGCCGATCAACCGGGGACCGATCGACACCGGTCCGACATCGCTCAGCGCCGCACGCCGCTACCTGGAGGGCCGGTGGTCGCTCGACTCGTTCGAAGTGTTTCCGCCCGGCGCGGCGCCGCTTCGGCTCAACGGCAGCGGCACCCTGGTCTACGACAA
>CAZHCO010000102.1:0-3173 GCA_964530965.1 uncultured Aestuariivirga sp.
TGTTATGTGCGTTGTCACTTGGCGCTGACGCGGGTCCTTACCGGGCAGGTTACTCATCGGGAAACTGTAGCCGAAGAAGATCGCCGCCGGGTAATTTTTTCGCTCTGCCTCGGCCGAATTGGAAATGTCTGTTCTTGGCCCAATTGAGACCTCATGCTCGCGCCGCGATTTGTCCGCTCATCGTGGCAAAGCCGACATGGTTTGGCAGCTGCACTTGGTCTCATGTTGACCCACTGCAGACATCACGGCTTTGGCGGATCGCCGAAGCCATTTGCCAAGGTCCGGTCTTGCCAATGACGCCTTTTTAAGCAAAACTTGCCCTCAACTGGCCGGTCATCCGGTGGATGTCGGCTGTAGCAATTCATTCACTACCGACCGGGAGGTTCGTTGCCATGCCTATGATCACCGTGCGTATTCTCGAAGGCCATTCCAAGCAGACCAAACAGAAGATTGCCACCGGCTTCATGAAGACGGTGACCAAGGCCACGGGCCTGCAGCCGTCCGACATGTGGATCGTCTTTGAAGACGTGCCCCCCAGCGAATGGTATGTTGGCGACAAGGGCTGCACGAGCTAGGGATTTCTCAATTGAACTACGACTTCATCATCGTCGGTGCCGGCAGTGCCGGCTGCGTGCTGGCCGAACGGCTTTCAGCGAACGGACGCCACAAGGTGCTGGTGCTGGAAGCAGGCGGCAGTGACCTGCGCTTCTTCATCCACATGCCGCTCGGCTATGGCAAGACCTTCTACGATCCCGCAGTGAACTGGATGTATGAAGCCGAGCCCGATCCGGGGCTTGCCGGCCAGCGGGACTATTGGCCGCGCGGCAAGGTGCTGGGGGGCTCCAGCTCGATCAACGCCATGGTCTATATACGTGGCCACGCCGATGACTACGAAGACTGGAAGGCCGCTGGCAACCCCGGCTGGGGCTGGGCCGATGTGCTGAAGGCATACAGGGCCATGGAGGACAATGAGGCCGGTGGCAATGATTATCGCGGTATCGGCGGCCCCCTTCATATCGCTTCACCCACGGACGACTTGCACCCGCTCACCCGTGATTTCATCAAGTCGGTGGAGAAGTCCGGCCTGCCCTTCAACCCCGACTTCAACGGTGCCAATCAGGAGGGTGTCGGCTATTACCAGCTCACTACCAAGAATGGCAGGCGGCTATCAGCAGCGCGGGCCTTTCTACGCCCCGCCATGCGGAGGGCAAATGTCCGAGTTGAAACCCTGGCCCATGTGACACGCATCCTGTTCGAGGGCACGCGCGCGGCGGGTGTCGAATATGTAAAGGACGGTGCCGCCCACCGGGCGATGGCGGGGCGCGAGGTGATTGTCGCGGGCGGTGCTATCAATTCGGTGCAGCTCTTGCAGCTTTCAGGCATCGGCCCCGGCAGACTTCTACAGCAATACGGTATCGAAGTGCGCCACGACAACGCCAATGTCGGCGCCCATCTCCAGGATCATGTTGGCATCAATTACACCTGGCGCATGAAAGTGCCGACACTGAACGACGAGCTGCGTCCTTGGTGGGGAAAGTTGCGCGTCGGGCTCAAGTATGTTCTCACAAGGCGCGGACCCCTGAGCCTGAGTGTCAATCATGGTGGCGGTTTCTTCCGCACCTCGGCGGAACTGCGGCGGCCCAACATGCAGCTCTACATGCAGGCCTTTTCAACGCTGATTCCCAAATCCGGCGAGCGGCCACTGCTGACGCCCGACCCCTTCTCCGGCCTTTCACTCGGCTTGTCGAACTGCAGGCCGACCAGCCGCGGCGAGATCGCGATCAAGTCCAGCGATCCGTTTACCCATCCGCGCATCACGGCCAACGCCTATTCGACCCAGCACGATGTGGATGAGATGTTGGTGGCAGTGAAATACTTGCGGCGGATCGCCGCCCAACAGCCGCTTGCCGAGCTGACGGCAGAGGAATTGCGTCCCGGCCCGACATGCCAGAGCGACGAGGACCTGATTGCTGATTTCCGCCTCAGGAGCGGCACCGTCTATCACCCATCCTGCACTTGCCGCATGGGCCCGGATGCAACGTCGTCGGTCGTCGATGCAAGGCTTCGCGTTCACGGGGTAGAGGGATTGCGGGTGTGCGACGCGTCAGCCTTCCCGAGCCTGATCGGCGGCAACACCAACGCGCCAAGCATGATGGTCGGCTGGAAAGGTGCGGAAATCATTCAGCTGGACGCTGCAAGATAAGTCGTATTCCGCAAGGCATAGAGCAAGTTAGACCGAAAAAACTGAAGAGATATGACATGCCGACTCTTGCAATTGCAATTCTAAAGAACGTCGAAATGGGCGAGGAGCTTGTTCAGTATATAAATCGGATCGATGAAACGCTCCTGCCTTTCGGTGGTCGCTTCTTGGTTCATGCTGGAAATGCCGAACTTCTTGAGGAAAATTGGAATATCGACCTAGTCATCATTCAGTTCCCGAATCGAAGCTTCGTAAGACTGCGCAACATTCTGCGTTAGTTCTAGCGGCGATTTGATTCTTCGAACCGGCGGGCCGAAGCTTCGAAATCAAAAGGTTCTTCGAGGAGGGTCTCGGGATCCCATTGGCTTCGCTCGGCTGCGTAAAAATCGCCACCATAGACGTGGATAGCGCCAGTCAATCGTGGCAGCGGGTTGGTAACCGAATGGATAATGTCGCGCCCAAGCGGCTCGGCATCGCCAACTCCCAAGGCTCTAGCGCCCGCTGCCTCGATGTTGGCGCCAGGCAGCTTGCGCCAAAGGATGTTATCTTCCCTGCCCGTGTAGATGCCAATCACCGCCCACATTTGATGGTTATGGGGCAAGAATGTCATGTGCGGCCCCCAGATCACGTTTTGGATGGTGAGTTGCGGTGATTGATACAGTTTCTGTGACTCGGCCCAGCGTGGTTCCCCGAACCGACCTATAAGCGAAGTAGGCTCGCTTACAGCGCGCTTTACAACTTCACGAACCAATCTGTGAGAACTGTCGCTCTCTAAAGCAGCCTTACAATCCTCAATGAAACGATCCAAATCGAACATGACCCGCTCCAAGCTCCTCGGAAACACAGAAATATTATCACGCTGCCGCCTACAGCTCAATCGGAAGAAGCGGCCCACTATGCAGCCGAGAATAACCTACCCGCAGAGAGCCGCGCGGTTGAAACGATCAAGACATCTGTAAGTCCGCTAATGGCC
>CAZHCO010000103.1:0-1345 GCA_964530965.1 uncultured Aestuariivirga sp.
GCGCTCGCGGTGGACTCCCCCGCCGGCGCCACGGGTTATCGCAACGAGGCGGGCTTCGTGGTCGTGACACTGCCCGACCGCTACGACGCCTTCCGTGTGACGCTCACGCCCTGAGCCGCGCCGCGAGTTAGACTTCTGAGCATGGCTCCTCGGCCCGAGGGCAAAGCGGAACGCGCCAGCCTCGAGAACAAGACGGTGGATGCGGCGTTCGATCGCCTGGCGAAGCACCGGGCGCTGCACACGCTGGTCCGCGGCGCTCTGAGCGTCGCGACGCTGAGGCGCCTGCTCAAGGACGCGATGCCGCGCAAGCACGCGAAGGAGATGCCCGACGAGACATGGTCCAGCCTGGCCGTCGGCATCTGTCTCGAAAACGCCGATTTCGGCGACCAGCTCGCGGCGGCGCTTCACGAACGGCTCGCCTGGGACCGCGAGCCCGTCGACATGGACGCGTGGTGGGAGGTCGTGCGCGAGCGGCCACTCGAGGCGCTGTGGATGGCGGCGCTCTCCTCGTCCAAGGAGCTGCGCAAGGAGTTTGGCCACATAGCCAGCCACTGTCTCGACAACTATCGCTCTTCGCCGGCCGCGGCGCCGCCCTCGTGGGAATACGTCGAGGGCCTGCTCGACGTGATGGCGGCGACCAACCAGGACCTGCGCGACTCGGAGCGAAGCGCAGAAAACGCGCTGCGCAAGTACGACGTCGAGCGCGAGCGTCTCGACGAGCTGCGCGACGAGTTGAAGCGCCAGCGCCGGGAGCTCAGCGAGCTGCGCGCCGAAGTCGCCGATCAGCGCCGCGGCTCGAGCCAGACGCCCGCGAGCCTGAGCGTTCCCGCCTCGGACGAGGCGCGCCGCATCGAGGACCTGGAGCGCCGGCTGCGCAAATCCGAGAAGGAGCGTGAGCACCTGCATCGGGAGATCGAGCGGCTGCGGGACGAAGCGGGCGACGCGCCGGACACCGACGAGCCCGAGCCCGCCACGCTCGAAAGGCCCAGGGGCGGCGCGAGTGAAGTCCCCGAAGCGGAGGAAGCGAGCACGATCGCTGCGGACCCGAACCCGCGGCGCCGTGTGATCCGGCAGATGCTGAAGAAGCTGCTCAAGAAGGGCAAGGTCGGCGCGTCGCACACCCACGAGGACAACGTCTACCGCGGCGTCGCAGACCACGAAAAGGGCATCGCCAAGGACGCGATCGAGCTGCTCTACCGCGAGGGCTACTTCATGCCCAAGCCCACGGCCACCGACCCGCACGTGTCGATCGCGGCCGAGCGCGTGGCCGAGGTGAAACTGATCATCGCCGGCGAGTTGCACGAACCGCGTCTGGTCCGCTTCGTGGAGGCCGAATAGTGGGGGC
>CAZHCO010000104.1:0-3164 GCA_964530965.1 uncultured Aestuariivirga sp.
CGCGCAACATCGGCCTTCTTCAGAATATATCCGTCTACAAACGGGCCTTTCCAGGACGAACGTGCCACGGGCTACCTCTTACTGCGATTTCTTGCGATCGTGGCGGCTGCGCACGATGAACTTGTTGGTTGACTTGTTGGAACGGGTCTTCTTGCCCTTTGTCGGCTTGCCCCAGGGTGTTGCCCAGTGCTTGCCGCCATTGGTACGGCCGCCGTTTGGATGGTCGACGGGGTTGCGTGCGATACCGCGCGAAACCGAACGAGCACCCTTCCAGCGGGCGCGACCGGCTTTGCCGATCACTTCATTGATATGGTCAGGATTGGAAACCGCACCAACCGTTGCCATGCAGGCGGCATCAACCATGCGGGTTTCGCCGGACTTGAGCTTGAGAAGCGCAAAGCCCTGATCGCGGCCGGCAACCATGGCATAGGTGCCGGCGGAGCGCGCCAGTGAACCACCCTTGCCGGGCTTCGTTTCTACGTTGTGGACAATCGTGCCCACAGGCATGGCGCCCAAAGGCATCGCATTGCCAGGCTTCACGTCAACGGACTTGCCTGAAACTACCTGATCGCCAACCGTCAAACGTTGCGGTGCGAGGATGTAGGAAAGCTCGCCGTCGGCATACTTTATGAGTGCAATGAACCCGGTCCGGTTTGGATCGTACTCGATGCGCTCAACCGTTGCTGCCACATCAAACTTCGCGCGGCGGAAATCCACCAGACGGTAAGCCGTCTTGTGGCCACCACCCTTGCGGCGCGAGGTAATGCGGCCCGTGTTGCCACGGCCGCCATTCTTTTTCTGCCCTTCGACGAGGGCCTTGACCGGGCCGCCCTTCCACAATTGGCTGCGGTCCACCTGAATGAGGTGGCGGCGGCCGGGGCTAGTTGGTTTGAATGTTTTGAGAGCCATTTTCTATCTCACCACTCAGAGGCCAGTTGTCACATCAAGCCGCTGACCTTCTTCGAGGGTCACATAGGCGCGCTTGATATCGCTCAGTCTGGCAAGCTGGCCCTTGAAACGGCGCTGCTTGCCCTTGCGGATTAACGTATTCACGGACTTCACCTTCACGCCAAAAAGCCCTTCAATGGCCTTTTTGATTGCGGGCTTGGTTGCATCGCGCGCCACGTTGAACACAACCTGGTTGTGCTCGGAAACCAGGGTTCCCTTTTCCGTAATCGCAGGACTGCGAATGATATTGTAAAAATGTTCTTTGCTCATTTGAAGCGCGCCTCCAGGGCTTCGACGGCAGCTTTGGTCAGAACCAAATTCTTCCGGCGCAGGATGTCGTAGACATTGATGCCTTGAATTGGCAGCACATCAATATTAGGAATGTTGCGGGCCGCGTTAGCGAAGCCTTCATTGAGCGTTGCGCCGTCAATGATCAGCGCATTCACCCAGCCCAACTTTGCGAAAGCCGCCTGAATGAACTTCGTCTTGGCTTCCTTCACTTCGGCCTTGTCGATAATGATAATTTCAGAAGCCTTGGCTTTGGTCGAAAGTGCATGACGCAAACCAAGCGCCCGAACCTTCTTGTTCAGCGATGTTTCGTGGCTGCGGAAACGGGGGCCAAAGGCCTTGCCGCCGCCCACGAAAATACCAGCCTTGCGCGAACCGTGACGTGCGGTACCGCCGCCCTTCTGGTTGCCCAGCTTCTTCGTCGTGCGGTTGATTTCGCCACGCGACTTGGCCTGGTGGGTGCCCTGCTGGCGCTTGTTCAGCTGCCACTGGATAACCCGGTGAATAATGTCAACGCGCGGCTCAAGACCAAAAATGTGGTCCGCCAGCTCAACTGAGCCCGCCTTCTTCGCGTCGATTGTTTGAACGTCGGCTTTCATGTCAGCCTTACTCCTTCACAGCTTCAGGCGCTGCAACTGCCACAGCAACCGGGGCCTTGAAGGCGCCGGGCTTTGGAGCCGCATCTGGAAGCTTGCGCTTAACTGCGTCACGAACTGAAACCCAGCCACCCTTGCTGCCGGGAACCGATCCCTTCAGCATGATGAGGCCGCGGTCCTTGTCGGTCCGGACAACAACGATGTTCTGCGTGGTCACTGTTTCTGAACCCATTTGACCGGGCATCTTCTTGTTCTTGAACACCTTGCCCGGATCCTGACGATTACCCGTCGAACCGATCGAACGGTGGCTTACCGAAACACCGTGCGTGGCACGCAGGCCCTTGAAGTTCCAGCGCTTCATGCCGCCCTGGAAACCCTTGCCCAGCGAAGTGCCGGTAACGTCCACGAACTGGCCGGCCACGAAGTGATCAACTGTCACTTCCGAGCCAACCGGCATGGTGTTGTCAGGGCTCACACGGAACTCCTGCAGCTTGCGCTTCGGCTCAACCTTGGCGGCAGCAAAATGGCCGCGCTCGGCTTTCGACAGGCGCTTGATCTTCGCAACACCAACACCCAGCTGAACCGCCGTGTAGCCGTGCTTTTCATTCGTCTTTTGCGCAACAACTTGGCAATTATCCACCTTCAACACGGTGACCGGAACCTGCGTTCCTTCTTCCGTGTAAATCCGTGTCATGCCCAGTTTTACGGCGATGAGGCCAGAACGCATCGCTACTCTCCCAATGCCCGCCTTAGAGCTTGATTTCAACATCAACACCTGCAGCCAGGTCGAGCTTCATCAAAGCATCAACTGTCTGAGGCGTCGGATCGACTATGTCTAACAGACGACGGTGCGTCCGCATTTCGAACTGCTCACGGCTCTTCTTGTCAACGTGCGGCGATCGGTTCACGGTGAACTTCTCAATACGCGTTGGCAGAGGAACAGGCCCGCGCACTTGCGCGCCTGTGCGTTTTGCCGTGTTCACGATCTCGCGCGTTGACGTATCGAGAATGCGATGGTCATACGCTTTGAGACGGATACGGATGTTTTGTCGTTGCATCTTGGTGACCTGCTTTATTCAGTAATCTTGGCAACAACGCCGGCACCGACGGTACGCCCGCCTTCACGGATGGCGAAGCGCAGCTTCTCCTCCATGGCGATGGGCGTGATCAGTTCGACGTCAAAGGCAATGTTATCGCCCGGCATCACCATTTCCGTGCCAGCCGGAAGGGTGACCACACCGGTCACGTCCGTGGTCCGGAAGTAGAACTGCGGACGGTAGTTGGCAAAGAACGGCGTGTGGCGGCCACCCTCTTCCTTGGTCAGGATATAGG
>CAZHCO010000105.1:0-1263 GCA_964530965.1 uncultured Aestuariivirga sp.
GGACTGGCTGCCCACCTTTGCCGCCGCCGCCGGCGCCCCGGACATCAAGGACAAGCTGCTCAAGGGCGTGGAGCTCAACGGCCGCAGCTACAAGAACCACCTGGATGGCTACAACATGCTCGATTATCTCGGCGGCAAGACCAAGGACTCGCCGCGCAGCGAGTTCTTCTACGTGAATGACGACGGTCAGATCGTCGCCATGCGCTACGAAGCGTGGAAGGCGGTCTTCCTCGAGAATCGCGGCGAAGCCTTCGGCGTCTGGCGCGAGCCGTTTATCGAGCTGCGCGTGCCGCTGCTGTTCAACCTCCGCCGCGATCCCTTCGAGCGGGCCCAGCACAACTCGAACACCTACAACGACTGGTTCCTCGACCGTGTGTTCGTGCTCGCGCCCATGCAGCAACTGGCGGCGAAGTTCCTCATGACGATGAAGGACTATCCGCCCAGCCAGACGGCAGGGTCGTTCAACCTCGAGAAGGTCCAGAAGCAGATCGAGGCTTCCATCAGCGGCAAGTAATCGAGGCGCTTCCCCGTTGCGCCCGCCGTCGCAAGGCGGCGGGCGCAGCGTATGCGACCTGGCGACGGCCCGCCGACCGATTCGCGCGTCAGAGGGGAGGGACGTTGAGCGAGAAAAGACGTGTGAGTGCGCATCCGCGGTCCAACCTGGGGCGACGCTGGTGGCTCACGCCGGCTTTGAGCCTGGCCCTGGCGGCGTGCGGCCTGATCGCGGCGGCGCCCGCCTTTGCCCAGGAAGACGACGTCGCCAACGAGTACCGGCTCACGCTCTTCCCGAACTACCCGCTCGGCGATCGCCTGACCGGGTTCGGGTACCTTGGGTATGTCACCAACCCCGACCGGGACTACAAGCTCTACTACCTTGGCTGGCCGGGCTTCGCGTGGACGGCCAAGCCCCGCGTGCTCCAGATCTGGGCCGGCCTCTTCGGCATCTACACCGACAATGGGGCCAAGTCCGACAAGCTGGAGCTACGCCCGTTCGTGGGGCTGAAGGCGTTCCTCCCCAACGACGCGAAGATCAACCTCTACAACTTCAGCCGCTACGAGTATCGTGCGACGAAGGACCTCGACACCCACGATTGGAAGTACGTCAACCGCTTCCGCACCCGGATAGGCGCCGAGATCCCGCTCGTCTCGCGTGAGCGGGCCTGGCAGCACAAGACCTTCTACGCGATCGCGGACGCCGAGGCCTTCTACCGCTTCGACCGCGACACCTGGGACCCGGTGCGGCTACGCGCCGGCCTCGGCTAT
>CAZHCO010000106.1:0-25876 GCA_964530965.1 uncultured Aestuariivirga sp.
GAGTGCCGTGGAAGGATCAATAAATGCCATACCTCGCCGCATTGTCGTTGCCGAAAATATGCTGAAATACGCGCAAAAGTTGCTCAGTAACCATTCGCTAACCATCAATCATTAATACTTGGCGATTATGCAAATGAGTGCGCAGGTCAATCCGGCCCAAATCCCTCCGCTGCCCATGGCTCCATCAGCCGTGCCGCAGACGTTGACTGAGGATGCGTTTCTGGGCGGCAAGCTCCGCATTCTTCAGCCCGAGAAGGGCTATCGCGCCGGCATTGATGCCGTGTTTCTCGCCGCAGCGGTTCCCTGCGTGGCCGGTGAAACCATTTTTGAGGCTGGTATTGGAACGGGTGTCGCAGCCCTTTGCGCCATTGTCCGCAATCCCGCGATCCATGTCACAGGAATCGAAATCGCCTCGCGCTATGCGATGCTGTGCGAGGAAAATGCCAAGCGCAATGGCTTCGGCCATAGCTTGCGTGTCATTCACGCAGATGTGAAGGATGCGCTCCGCAAGGACCTCTCGCACCTTCCCCAACATGGCTCCTTCAGCCACGCCATTGCCAACCCGCCTTATTTTGAGGAGGGGAAGTCAACCCCCTCGCCAAATATCCTGAAAGCCCAGGCCCATGCCTTTGGCCCCGAGGATCTGGAACTCTGGGTGAAGGTGATGCACACCATGGTTGCCTTGCGCGGCACTGTGACAATCGTTCATCGCGCCGAAACACTTGGAAAAATCCTGGGCGCGATGGAAGACCGCTTTGGCGACATCCGCATTGCACCCCTTTATGCCCGCGAGGGAACCGCCGCCTCGCGCGTCATCGTGCAAGGCATCAAAGGTTCAAAAGCCCCCATGCAGCTATTGCCGGGTCTGGTTCTGCACACGGAAAATTCCCAGTTCACGCCGGATGCCGAAGCAGTCCTGCGCGATGGCTCAACCTGGCGCCTGCGCTAAACACCACTAATACTTGCAACACGGCTGCTTTGTTCCTATCTCATGGGGCATGGCTAAGGCTTCATATTTCTCCCATTTAATCCCCCAGCGCTTCCGCAAATCCCAACCCAGGATAAATGTCGTCCGCCTGCATGGCGCCATCGGCGTGGGCTCCCCCCTGAAGCCGCCGCTTACCGCAAAAGACCTTGATCCCGTCCTTGAGCGCGCTTTTAACAAGAACGTCGCAGCAGTTGCGTTTGCGGTCAATTCTCCCGGCGGTTCCGCCGTGCAATCAGCCCTCATCCACAGCCGCATCCGTTCCCTGGCCGAAGAATTCAAAGTTCCGGTCTATGTCTTCTGTGAGGACGTAGCCGCCTCCGGCGGCTATTGGCTTGCCTGCGCCGGCGATGAAATCTACGCCGATGAAAGCTCCATTGTTGGGTCGATCGGCGTTATCTCGGCGGGCTTTGGTTTTGTTGAGGCCATCGGCAAGCTGGGCATAGAGCGCCGGGTCCACACGGCGGGAGAAAACAAATCGATTCTCGATCCCTTTCAGCCCCAGAAGCAGGAGGACGTTGATCGCCTCCTGGCACTTCAGGCTGATGTCCATGGCGCCTTCAAATCGCTGGTGCGTGAGCGCCGGGCAGGGAAGCTCAAAGGCGATGAAACCGAAATGTTTTCCGGCGCTTTCTGGTCGGGTCGCCAAGCCTTGGATAGGGGCCTCATTGATGGCATCGGCCACATGCATGAGGTGCTGAAAAAGAAGTTCGGCGACAAGCTGGTTATGAAAAATATCGCGGCGTCCCGTGGCTGGGGCCTCAGCCGCCTTGGTTTTGGCACTTTTGCCGAGTTTCCTGGTGCGACTCTTGATGCGCTGGAAACCCGCGCGCTTTGGGCTAAGTTTGGACTATAGCAACGGGGACATGGAGAAGATCATGCTATTTGCAAAGGTTGTCACTGTAATCATTGCCGGTGTTTTGACTGTTTTGACGGCGCGCCGCCTGATGAGCGAAGTGAACGCCGCCAAGGCCCGCGTGAAACCGCGCCAGCCCAACACGGTCACCAAATTGCGCCAGGACCCCAGCACGGGCATTTATTACCCCGACAATTAATGTCCGGCCATTCCAGTGACGCCTGGCTTGAAGGCGTCTATCACGCCAAGACACAGGGCGATCTCATTGCCCTCTACGATGGCTGGGCCGCCACTTACGATACCGACATGCAGGGCATAGGCTATATCCATCCCGCCGTGATTGCCGGCCTCGTTGGGCGCTATGTTCCAAACAAGTCAGACGCCGTTTTCGATGCGGGCGTAGGCACCGGCACCGTCGGCAATATTCTTGCTATCATGGGCTACAATAATCTGATTGGCGTAGATATGTCCGAAGGCATGCTGGCCCTTGCCATGGCCCGCAAGATTTACACTGATTTGCGCAACCGCGTGTTGGGCGAACCTCTCGATTTCGCCGACGGCAGCATGGCAGCCATTGTCTCAACCGGCGTGTTCACCACGGGCCACGGCCCTGCGAATGCCTGGGATGAACTCACGCGCATCACCAAGCGCGGCGGCCATCTCATCTTCACCGTTGGAACTGTCGTCTGGGAGGAGGCGGGCTTTGCTGAAAAATTCGAGAAGCTTTGCCGGAAGGGTCTGGTGGCGTCCGTTGAAACAACGCCTGTCTATCACCCCATGCCCTATTCGCCCACGGAATCAGGTTTCACCACCCGCGCCCACGTCTATCGCCGCCTCTAAAGCGCTTGACCTCATGGGACCGCATCCCTAGTTTGCGCCCGCAAATGCCATTGAATCCGAGCAAATCATTTCAGGACCTGATTCTCACCCTGCACCAGTATTGGGCGGCCAAGGGCTGCGTGATCTTGCAGCCCTATGACATGGAAGTTGGCGCCGGCACCTTTCATCCCGCCACCACCTTGCGTTCCGTCGGGCCAAAGCCCTGGGCCGCGGCCTACGTGCAGCCCTCGCGCCGCCCCAAGGATGGCCGCTATGGCGAAAACCCCAATCGCCTGCAGCACTATTATCAGTACCAGGTCATCATCAAACCATCGCCGCCCGATTTGCAGGAACAATATCTGGGTTCACTCGCCGCCATCGGCATCGATCCCAAGCTCCATGACATCCGCTTTGTCGAAGATGATTGGGAGAGCCCCACGCTGGGCGCCTGGGGTCTCGGCTGGGAAGTCTGGTGCGATGGCATGGAAGTCTCGCAGTTCACTTACTTTCAACAGGTGGGCGGCTTGGATTGCTTTCCCGTATCCGGCGAGCTCACCTACGGCCTCGAACGCCTCGCCATGTATGTGCAGGGCGTCGACAATGTTTATGATCTGAACTTCAATGGCCTCTCGGGCGCGAAGAAAATTTCCTATGGCGATGTCTTCCTGCAGGCCGAGCAGGAATATTCGCACTATAATTTCGAAGACGCCGATACGAGCATCCTGCACCAGCATTTCATCGACGCGGAGAAGGAATGCAAGGCGCTGCTCGATAAAAGTTTGAATGGCAATTATACCTTGGCGCTCCCCGCCTACGACCAGTGCATCAAAGCCTCCCACACATTCAACATGCTCGATGCCCGCGGCGTGATCTCCGTCACCGAACGCCAGGCCTATATCCTGCGCGTGCGCGATCTCGCCAAAGGCTGCTGCGAAGCCTGGAGCAAATCGGCGGGAGGAAAGGTCTGATGCCTGAACTCCTGATCGAACTTTTCTCCGAAGAAATCCCCGCCCGCATGCAGGCGAAGGCGGCGGAAGACTTGAAGGCCATGATCACCAATGGCCTCGTCGATGCTGGCCTCACCTATGAAGGCGCGCAAGTCCACGCTACGCCGCGCCGCCTCGTGCTCTCCGTCGAAGGCCTGAACGCCAAAGCCGCCGACATGCTGGAAGAGCGCAAAGGCCCCCGCACCGATGCGCCAAAGCCAGCCATTGCCGGCTTTCTCAAATCGACGGGACTGACACTCGAAGAGCTGACGGTGCAGGACGATAAGAAGGGCAAGTTTTATATCGCCTCAATCAAGAAACCGGGCCGCGCCGCAACCGATGTGGTGGCTGAACTCGTGCCTGATGTCATAAAAAAATTTCCTTGGCCGAAATCCATGCGCTGGGGCGCAGGCACTTTGCGCTGGGTGCGCCAGCTTCTCTCCATCATCTGCACCTTCGATGGCGAAGTCGTGCCCTTTGAAATCGAAGGCATTGCAAGCGGCAATACCACGCTGGGCCATCGTTTCCTGAGCAGCAAGAAAATCGAAGTTCGCCGCTTCGAGGACTACGCCCAGAAGCTCCACAAAGCCCACGTGATCGTCGACGCAAATATCCGCGCCGAAACCATCCGCACCGAAGCCAAGAACCTCGCCTTCGCCCAAGGCCTCGAAATGATCGAGGACGAAGGCCTGCTGAAGGAAGTCGCAGGCCTCGTCGAATGGCCCGTGGTGCTGATGGGCCAGTTTGACAAGGATTTCCTCAGCGTTCCGCCGGAAGTCATCGTCACCACGATCAAGAACAACCAGAAATGCTTCGCGCTCCGCAATCCTTCGAGGCCCGCTGCGCGGGCGCCTCAGGATGAGGAAATTAGGGGAAGCAAATTGAAAAACCCTCACCCTGAGGTGCCGCCGCAGGCGGCCTCGAAGGGCGACGGAATTGGCGCTCTGTCCAATAAATACCTTCTCGTCGCAAACATGGTGGCAAGCGACGGCGGCAAGACGATTGTCGCCGGAAACAACAAGGTCATCGCCGCCAGATTGTCCGACGCAAAATTCTTCTGGGACCAGGACCGCAAGACAAAGCTCGAAGACCTGTTGCCGAAACTCGACACAATCACTTTCCACGCCAAACTCGGCAGCCAAGGCGAGCGCGTCAAACGCATCGAAGCGCTGGCCGGAGAAATCGCCAAGACGATCAAGGCGGACGTTGAGAAGTCAAAACTTGCCGCGCGTCTGGCAAAAGCCGACCTTGTCACCGGAATGGTTGGCGAGTTCCCAGAGCTGCAAGGTCTCATGGGCCACTATTACGCGCTTGATCAGGGACAGGACAAAGAAGTCGCCGAGGCAGTGCGCGATCACTACAAGCCACAGGGTCCAAGCGATTCAATTCCCGAATCAAAAATCGGCCAGGCCGTAGCACTCGCCGATAAACTCGACATGCTCGTGGGTTTCTGGTCGATCGATGAAAAGCCCACGGGGTCAAAAGATCCCTATGCGCTTCGTCGTGCAGCGCTTGGCGTCATCCGCATCATTCTCGACAAGTCACTTCGCCTTCGTATGAACAAGGGTGGAGAAGACCTCCTCGCTTTCTTTGCCGACCGTCTCAAAGTCTATCTCAAGGACCAGGGCGCACGGCATGATTTGATTGATGCCGTGTTCTCGCTTGGCGGGCAGGATGATCTCCTGATGATCGTGCGCCGCGTTGAAGCTCTCTCAAAATTCCTCGACAGCGATGATGGCAAGAACTTGCTTGCCGGCGTGAAGCGCGCCTCCAACATTCTCAAGATTGAAGAGAAGAAGGATAACCGCTCCTTCAATGGTCTGCCCAATCCGCAGCTCCTCATCCAGGGTGAGGAGCGCGATCTGCACCGCGCCGTCTCCGCCGCCGAAGCCAATGCGCGGAAAGCTGTTGAGAACGAAGATTTCGGAGCCGCCATGACAGCAATTGCCAAATTGCGCGGCCCCGTCGATGCCTTCTTCGACAAGGTGACGGTGAATGCCGACGATCCCTCCTTCCGCGAAAACCGCCTGAAACTCCTGAACCGCATCCGCGCCGCGACGCTGGCGGTTGCTGATTTTTCGAAGATCGAAGGGTAGGCAACGACGAGCCGAAGGCTCGGCAAATCGTGCCAGTGGCACGATTTGAGTTGCGAACGCCCTGAGCCCCGCGAAGGGCCGGAGCAGTGTTTCAAAGCGAACCAGCCATGCACCACCCCATCTTGCCCAATCAACGCCGACGGTGACATAAGGCGCCATGAACGCCGTCTCCACCACGCAAGACAGCCGCTATTCCTGGTTCCGCCTTGCCGTCTCCCTCGCGCTTGCCACCATCGGCGGCATCGGCATTTGGGCGGGTATCGTGGTCCTGCCGTTCATCCAGGTTGAATTCGGCGTTGACCGTTCCGGCGCATCGTTCCCCTATACCATGAGCATGATCGGCTTTGCCCTTGGCGGCGTGCTGATGGGCAGGCTTGCCGACCGCTTCGGCATCATGGTGCCCATGTTCATCGGCTCCATCATGCTGGGGCTGGGCTTTATCGCCTCGGCCCTTTCACCAAACTATTGGACCTATGTTGCCTCCCAGGCATTTCTCATCGGCCTGGGCTGCGCCACAATTTTCGGCCCCCTTGTTGCTGATGTCTCTCTCTGGTTTCAAAAGCGGCGCGGCATCGCTGTCGCCATAGGAGCCTCCGGAAACTACATCGCCGGCACCATCTGGCCGCCATTCCTTACCTGGGGCATTCAGACCTACGGCTGGCGCTATGCCTACATTGCCCTTGGCCTCCTCACCGTGTCGCTCATGCTGCCGCTGTCGCTTTTCCTTCGCCGCAGAGCTTCATTGGATGAGCGGCCAAGCCCCTCCATCTCCGCGCGGGGTGGTCGGCAGGCGCCCGATGGAACGCCCGTCCTGCAGGGCCTGCTCATCCTCGCTGGCCTGGCCTGCTGCGTGGCCATGTCCATGCCCCAGGTCCATATCATCGCCTATTGCGGCGACCTGGGTTACGGCCCGGCGCGGGGCGCTGAAATGCTCTCCCTCATGCTTGGCTTCGGCGTGGTGAGCCGCCTCGTATTTGGTTTCATCGCCGACCGCATAGGCGGCGTAGGAACCCTCATCATCGGCTCTTTCCTGCAATGCCTGGCTCTGCTGTTTTACATTCCCTTCGATGGCCTCGCCTCGCTCTACATCGTCTCCGCCTTCTTCGGCCTGGCCCAGGGCGGCATCGTGCCGAGCTATGCCCTGATCGTGCGCGACCATTTCCCGGCCCGTGAAGCCGGAACCCGCATCAGCCTTGTGCTCACCGCAACAGTTCTGGGCATGGCGCTCGGCGGCTGGCTGTCCGGCGAAATCTTCGACCTTACCGGCTCCTACCAGGCCGCCTTCCTCCATGGCATCGCCTGGAACTTGCTTAATATGGGCATAGCCTTCTGGCTCCTTATGGGACGCCGGACGCCAAAACTGCGGACTGCCTAAAATTTGACCACTTGACCTCGCCGCTCGCAGCGTGTTTGCTGCACTGCAATATGGCGAAGAAGACGATATATCCTTTGGGAAAATGTCCGGCCTCGCTCGGCGTCAAGGCCGCTGGCCTGGATGCCATGGCAAGCCTTGGCCTGCCCGTCCCGAAGGGCTTCGTCATCGCCAATCCAACTGCCACTGAACTTGCGGCCGCTATGAAAAAAATTAAGCCCTTGTTCTTCGCAGTGCGGCCCAGCGTGAATGGCCATGCGCGCGGCTACATGGAAGCCATTCTGAATGTCGGGCTGAATGATGAAACAGTCGAAGCTCTGGCAAAGCGCCTGAATGACCGCCCCATGGCCTATGACCTCTACCGCCAGTTCATAGAAAACTATGCCGTCAATGTTCTGGCTCTGCGCCATGCCGATTTCGAAGACATCTTCACCGCGCGCAAAGGCCCCGACCTCATCGCGAAGTACAAGTCATTCATCGCTGAGAAGTCAGATGCAGTTTTCCCGCAGAATTTTAACCAGCAATTGCGGAACGTGATCGAAGCAGCAAAGCGCCGCAATAATTCTGCAGCCCTCATCGTGCAGGAAATGGTCTATGGCGGAAATGTTCATGGCGTGGCTACTACGCGCAATTTTTCAACCGGTGACAATGTTCCAAACATAGCCCCCGCCTTTGTGGAGAAATTTCCAAAGCTCGCGCCCCAACTCAAATCGGCGCTTCATAAGGTTGAGCGCTACTTCAAATCCATTCAGGAAGTCACCTTCACGGTTGAGAATGGCAAGCTCTGGCTCCTTCAAACCAAGCCAGCCAAGACCAGTGCGCGGGTGGAACTGAAAACCCTTGTGGACATGGTGGGAGAGGGCCTGCTCACCAAGAAGGAAGCAGTCCTGCGTGTTGATCCCCTGATGCTTGACCAGTTTCTGCATCCCACCCTTGATGCAACCGAAACCCACGAGACATTCGTAACCGGCATTGCCGCATCTCCCGGTGCTGTTTCTGGCCAGGTCGTCTTTGACGCCGCCGAAGCCCAGCAACTGAAAACACGCAACCGCCCGTGCATTCTCGTACGCAGTGAAACCAGCCCCGAAGACATTCAGGGCATGCATGCCGCCGAAGGTGTCTTGACCGCGCGTGGCGGACTTCTCTCACACGCGGCCGTAATCGCCCGCGGCATGGGTAAAACCTGCGTTGTGGGCGCCAGCGGCCTTCGCATTGATTACGAAGCCGGAACCATGATGGCCCTTGGTGTCGCCGTGAAGAAAGGCGAGACGATTACCATTGATGGCTCCACCGGCCGCGTGTTCAGGGGTCACATCGCCACTCAGAAGCCCGTGCTCTCCGGCGATTTCGCCACCATCCTGGAATGGGCCGATGCCTCGCGCCGCATGAAAGTGCGCGCCAATGCCGAAACTCCTAACGAAGCCCGCTCCGCTCGATATTTTGGAGCCGAAGGCATAGGCCTCTGCCGCACCGAACACATGTTCTTCAGCGCCGAACGCATCGGCCCCATGCGCAAGATGATTCTCGCTGAAACTGTTGAGGCGCGCAAAGAAGCGCTGGACGAAATCCTCCCCATGCAGCGCCAGGACTTCATTGAACTGTTCGAAATCATGGCGGGCCTGCCGGTCACCATTCGCCTGCTCGATCCGCCGCTCCATGAATTCCTGCCGAAATCCGAACACGAAATTCTGGAACTCGCTCATGAGCTCTCCATTGCGCCGGAATACTTGCGCACCCGTGTCGGCGAGCTGCAGGAGTTCAACCCTATGCTTGGCCATCGTGGCGTGCGCCTTGCCGTATCCTATCCCGAGATTGCCGAGATGCAGGCCCGAGCCATTTTCGAAGCAACCGTTGAGGTGGCGCAGAAATACGGCAAGGCGCCGATACCGGAAATCATGATTCCCCTTGTTGTCGGCAAACTGGAATTTGATTATGTCCGCGCCCGCATTGTGGCCGTGGCCGAAGCCGTGCAAGAGGAAAGCGGCCTCGATCTCGCCTATCTCGTGGGCACCATGATTGAATTGCCTCGCGCCACACTGCGCGCCGCCGAGATTGCCCAGTCAGCCGAATTCTTTTCCTTTGGCACCAATGACTTGACGCAAACCACTCTCGGCATCAGCCGGGACGACAGTGCAAACTTCATCAGCGAATACACGGCCAAGGGCCTTTTCAAGACCGACCCCTTTGTCTCCATCGATATCGAAGGAGTAGGTGAGCTCCTGCGAATCGCCACGACTCGCGGAAGAAAGTCCCGGCCCGATCTGAAACTGGGCATTTGCGGGGAACATGCCGGCGATCCGGCCTCGATCAGTTTCTGCGAGGAAATCAGGTTAGATTATGTATCCTGTTCACCCTTCAGGATTGCCATTGCGAGGCTCGCCGCGGCCCAGGCAAGTATCAGAAATAATTGAATAAATTTTAAACTCCGTAGACGGTTAACCCTTCCTTAAAATGAACATTAAAAATGCACCAAATTGGCCACTTTTGGTTGCTGGCATGGTTAACCTATGCTAAACGCGAAATGTATATGTTTCCGTAAGTGAAACAATATTGCGACTGAGCCATCAGCAGGACTAGGGGATTTGCAGGGAAAACGCCAAAATCAAAGGCCGATGGATGATTTTCCCGTGTATCCCGATATGCGCGAAGAAAGCCCCGGCATCATTCAGGAATATGCGCCATTCGTATTTGGCGGCGTGATGCTGATCGCGGCTTTTGCCTTTGCCGGCAATTACATGGGCCAGAATGCCAGTGCCCGTAATTTAACCCCTGACGAGCAGATGCTGGTATCGCCGGTGACCAACATCATTGCCAAGGGTTCGCTTCTTCCCGAGGGTGAAAACTTTGACATCGTCAACCTGAAAGTCTTGCGCAAGCAGAGCGTCGTGAGCTTGGGCAAGGGCGATTTCTTCAATGCTGATCCCAATGGCGATGTTTTCATCACGCCTGCCGCGGTTGATCTCTCAGGCAAAACGGATGTTGTGAAGCCCGCAGTAAAGCGCATGGCATTGGCGCCTTCGCCGGCGAAGATTGAAAAGTCCTTCAAGTTGAAACGCAGCGAGAAGCAGGCGGTTGTGGCCCAGCGCCGCATTCGGCTGGCTGAGGAAAACTGCCTGGCGCGCGCCATTTATTTTGAGGCCCGCTCCGAATCAGAGCTTGGCCAGCTTGCCGTCGCGCGCGTTATCCTGAACCGCACCAAAGCCCCGGACTTTCCAAAATCAATTTGCGGCGTGGTTTATCAGGGATCCAACCGGCGCAATTCCTGCCAGTTCTCCTTTGCCTGCGATGGCCTGCCCGATGACGTGAAGCAGCCAACCGCCTGGGCCAACTCCAAGCGGGTTGCCCAAAAGGCAATGGCTGGCGACAAGACCATGAAGATCATGAACACGGCCACCAATTATCATGCGGACTATGTGCGTCCGAAATGGGCAGGCAACATGAAGCGTCTGGTAAAAATCGGTCGCCATATTTTCTATTCTGATTCGTGAGCAATTTGCATACGGCCATGTCTTAAGGCGCCCCTGCGGCGCCTTTATCATTTGTGCTACAGTGGGACGAAAGAGGAGAAATCATGGCTTGGAACGAAAGCAGCGGCACCGCCTGGACCTATTTTGAAAATGCCTGGCATAAGGGAAATCCACTCATCATGGGTGCCATGGACCATGCGCCCTGGTTGGGCTCCTGCGTGTTCGATGGCTCCCGCGCCTTTGAAGGTGTCGCCCCCGACCTTGACCTTCATTGTCAGCGCCTCGTGCGATCAGCCAAGAGTTTTGACCTCAAAGTTTTGAAGAACGCCAAGGAAATTGAAGCCATCATCCGCGAAGGCATCGCCAAATTTCCGAAGACTGCTGAACTTTATTTGCGCCCCATGTATTGGGCAGCCGAGGGCTTTGTCGACGTGGATCCTGAATCCACAAAATTCTCGGTCTCCGTCTATGATTCACCCCTGCCGAAATCGAGATCATTTTCCATAACACTCTCATCTTTTCGCAGGCCTTCCAACGAATACGCTCCAACCGATGCCAAGGCCGCCTGCCACTACCCCAATTCCGCCCGCGCCATCCGTGAGGCAAAGGCCAGGGGCTTTGACAATGCCGTAATGCTTGATCCCCTAGGCCATGTAGCCGAACTCACCACGGCAAATATCTGGTGCGCCAAAAACGGCGAAGCCTATACGCCCGTTGTCAATGGCTGCTTCCTGAATGGAATCACCCGCCAACGGATTATTTCATTGCTCAGAGGGGCAGGGATCAAGGTCCATGAGTGCAGCCTGAACTGGCAAGACTTGCTCGACGCCGACGAGGTTTTCTCAACCGGAAACTACAGCAAGGTTTCGCCGGTGACGACCATCGAACAGCGCACCCTGCAACCCGGCCCCATCGCAGCCAAAGCCCGCGAACTCTATTGGGCTTACGCCCACAAGAAGTAGTTTTCTTTCGCCCCGGCGGAGCCAGTTTTACATAGTCATGCTTGCGCTGGTTTGGTAAGTTTTGCGGAGCATGGCCCAGCCCCCCGCCAGTGTCCCCACTCATCGATCGTATAGAAAACGTTCGCTCCTGGTCAATATTTTGACTTACGCCGTGCTGGGTCTTTGGACCTTTGTCTGCCTGTTTCCTTTGTACTGGGTTGCGGTCACCTCGTTGAAGGGCGCGCTAGAGATAGACCGCGGCCCTTTTTACCTTCCGTTTGTCGACTTCGCGCCCACGCTCGATTCATGGGCGTTCATTCTTGCGGATCCCTATGACAATCTGCTCAAACGGTTTTTCAACTCGACTGTCGTTGGACTGTCATCGACCCTGCTAACGGTGTTCCTCGGAGGAATTGCCGTCTATGGATTGACGCGCTTTCGCTATCGGCTGCCGTGGACGGAATTTGGCAACTGGAGTATCCTGTTTGCCATACTCGCCACGCGCATCCTGCCGCCCGTAGTCCTTGTCGTGCCAATCTACATGATGGCCCAATTCACCGGCACACTGGACACGCGCTTTGCCCTCATTTTAACTTACACGGCAATAAATCTCCCTGTCGCCGTGTGGCTGTTGCAACCCGTATTCGGAAAAACCGCCACCGAACAGGAGGAAGCGGCCCAGCTCGACGGCGCATCGCACCTCCGGATTTTCTTCACGATATTTTTGCCGATGGTCGCCGCCAGCATCGCAGCCGTCGGGCTGCTAATATTCATTCTCTGCTGGAACGAATATCTATTCGCGGTCTACATCGCCAGCGATCACGCCATGACACTGCCACCCTGGCTGGCGGGTCAAATGTCCATGAAGGAAGCGCAAGCAGGCGGCGAAGCCGAGGAATGGGCAAGGCTTTCCGCCACTACAATTCTCATGGTAGCACCCTTGCTCGCCTGCACCGCTGTCGCACAGCGCGTCCTCAGCCGCACGGCATTGTGGAACCGGTAATGTGAGGAAAAGTGAACCTGAGCCGAATCTCGGCCCTACCAAAGACGATGAAAGGCCCACCAGCCGATAGTCAGCAGCCCCACACTCCAAACACCAATTATGAAGGCTGCGCCGAGCCAATGAGCGGGCATTAGGCCTCGCTCAGACGCGGAGTGACGGAATTCTGCCATCAAGTCAGCGGGGATCAAATATACTGCCAGTAGGATACCAAGCGGGACAATGATTAGGTCATCGAGATATCCAAGGATCGGGATGAAATCTGGGATCAGGTCAATGGGACTAAGCGCGTACACTGCGACTGCGAAAGCAACACCCTTGGCGTGCCAGGGCGTTCGGGAGTCCCGGCCCGCGATGTAAAGCGCGACCACATCCCTTTCGATATACCGTGCCCATTGTTTGACTCGTTCAATCAAAGCCACAATGACTCTAAAGCCTCAAAATAAATGGTTTTCCTTCGAAAGCATTCTCACCGCGGCCGATTTTCTCGATTGCCCTGGACATGCGGCCGTTACGGCCCAGAAGTGCGTCCGTGTAGGAAATGATCAGGCGATTCGGCGTGGCCGAAGGCGAGGCGGCGCGCAGTTCATAAGCCAGTTGTTCTTCATCGGCCTTTGGCCGCAACATGCAGAGCGCCGTATAGGCCGATGCCGTCGAACGGCTGATGCCCGCCCAGCAATGGATGAGCAAGGGCTTGGCTTGGTCCCAGTCATCGATGAATTCAATAAGCTTTTCCGCATCCGTAGCCCGTGGTGCCGAAAAGCCATCCATCATTTCCACAACGTCATGGAAGGTCAGCTTCAGGTGCTGGTCCGTCGCAATGCCCTTGAAATTATGGTGCGGGGTTTCTGGCCCCAGAAGGCTGACCACGCGGCCCACGGAGTGGGTATCCACCAAGTCCTGAACCGCATTGAGACCGCAAACAATAATCATCATCACACCAGCAATCTAAATTTCTTGAGAAACTGGGCCGCCGCATCGTTGGGCGGCAACGGCTTCAACTGAAGAAATTTTCGCGATCCCTCGCCATTCAGTCCTTTAGGACGGCCAAAGAATTTCTCCGCCTCGGGAACCGTAAAGCCTGCCAGTTGTGTCGCCTCCAGATAGGCCGCCATTTTATCCGCCGTCTTGATTTCAGCCTCGCACTCCGATGGAGTTTTAGGGGGCAGACTAAAGCGGATATGAATGGCACTCAACAGGCGGTTTTCAAAGGCCTTGTAATCCAGCCCAAGGGCAGCCTTGAAAGGCGAGATCATGTCACCCACCACATATTCCGGCGCATCATGGAGCAGCGCCATAAGTCGTGAGTGCTTATCAAAACCCTTGTTTACGTGCGATGCGATGGCCTCTACCAGCACACAATGCTGAGCCACGGAAAAGGCATGATCGCCCTTGGTTTGCCCATTCCAGCGGGCCACGCGCGCCAGTCCATGGGCGATGTCTTCAATTTCAATATCAAGCGGCGAGGGGTCAAGCAAATCTAGCCTGCGCCCCGAAAGCATCCGTTGCCAGGCGCGCAGATCCTTTGCCATGTCAGCGTGCCAGTTTCTTCACCGCCTCATGGCGGTGGCAGTCGATCATGTGGTCATTCACCAACCCGCAGGCCTGCATGAAGGCATAGACAATGGTTGGGCCCACAAAACGAAAGCCGCGCTTTTTCATGTCCTTCGAAATTTTCTCGGCTAAGGGTGTCATGGCCGGCACATCCTTCATGCTGCGCGACTTGTTTTGAAGTGGTTTGCCATCCATGAAGTTCCACAGGTAAGCAGAAAAATCCGGCATGGCCAGATACGCCTGTGCATTGCTGACGCTCGCTTCGATCTTCAACCGGTTGCGCACAATGCCCGCATCATTCATCAGGCGCTCAAGTTTTGCCGGCTTGTAGCGCGCCATTTTGACGGGATCAAAACCATCAAAGGCTTTGCGGAAAGCCTCGCGCTTGCGCAAAATTGTAATCCACGAAAGCCCTGCCTGAAAACCATCAAGCTGCAATTTTTCAAAGAGAGCCCGTGATTCATATTCCGGAACGCCCCATTCCGTGTCGTGATATGCAACATAAACTGGCTCCGTGCCGCACCACGTGCAGCGGCAAATTCCGTCTTCATGCAAAGCTGGAGACACTAGATATAATCCTTTGACGGCACGTCATAATTTACCCATGCCGGTTTATGAACATGAACCTTGACACCTTCTGTCAGCAGTGGCTGTTCCGCCTCACCCAGACGGTCCAGACGAATAAGCGCAAGCGCCATGTTTCCATTGGATGACAAAACTGAACCCACAATCTTGTCAGCGCTTTTGATGGCCGCATCACGTGGAGGTGCAGCGTTATCAAACGTCACCGGAAGTATGCGGCTCCGCGCCGTGGCGCGGTGTTCCATGCGCGAGACAACTTCCTGGCCGATGTAGCATCCCTTGCTGAAACTCACGGCGCCAATCTGATCAAAGTTTGCTTCATGGGGAAAGAGCTGGCCTGAACCGATATCGCCATCCGAGTCGGCAAGACCCAAAGCGATGCGCGCCAGTTCATAGCCTGAACCCTCTGGCAGCTTGCCTTTTTCGGCGATGACCCGCCATCCCATGAGGGGCATGCGCGGATCAACATAGGCCGTGAAGCCAGATGGTTGTTCAGGCGCAACGCCCACCTCCAAATCTGAACAAACAGCAATCGCCACCTTGGCGCGAAGCCGGTAAAAATTCAGGCGCTTCATGAGCTCCTCAAGTTGGGAGGCCGCACAATCGAGGAAATAGCCCTCAGCCGTTTTCAGCACAAAGAAATCAAACAGGATTTTCCCTTGGGGTGAAAGGAGCGCCGCATACCGCCCCTGTCCCTTGGCCAGCCCCAGAACATCAGCGGTCACCATATTGTGCAGGAAATTCTCGGCCTCCGCCCCCTCAAGGCTCAAAACCGCCCGGTCCCGCCGCACCTGCATTAAAAAGCTAGAATTCGCCATCAGCACCATTTACGATCGCTTTGCGCCACAATCAAGGAAGCTCGATGAAACGCATGGCTGACCTCATTCTGAAGGGTGGAACCCTCGTCAATCATGACGGCGTCGGCGCCCGCGACGTGGCCATCCATGAGAGCCGCATCGTTGGTATCGGCGACCTCGGCGAATTTTCGGCGGCGGAGACCCTGGATTGCAAAGGTCTTCACATTCTGCCCGGCGTCATCGACAGCCAGGTGCATCTGCGTGAGCCTGGCCTTGAACACAAGGAAGATCTGGAATCGGGTGGCCGCGCCGCGGTCATGGGCGGCGTCACCAGCGTATTCGAAATGCCCAATACCAAGCCGCTGACCGTCACCGAAGCAGCGCTTGCAGACAAGGTGCGCCGCGCCAGAAACCGCATGTATTGCGATTTCGCCTTTTACATGGGCGGCACCCGGGAAAACGTGAACCAGCTTGCCGATTTTGAAAAGCTGCCGGGCTGCGCCGGGATCAAGGTTTTCATGGGCTCGTCAACCGGTGAATTGCTGGTGGAAGACGATGAAGGAGTTGCGCGCATTCTGGAGCAAACCAACCGCCGCGCCGCATTTCACAGTGAAGACGAATATCGTCTGCGCCAACGCCTGAGCGAGCAGGTTGCGGGCAATCCCGCCAGCCATCCCATCTGGCGTGATGCGGAAGCGGCAAGGCTGTGCACAGAGCGCCTCGTCCGCATTGCCCGCGAGCAACGTAAACGCATTCATGTCTTGCATGTTTCCACTGCGGAGGAAATGCCGCTTCTCGCCGCAAACAAAGATGTGGCAACAGTTGAAGTAACGCCTCACCATTTGACTCTGTCATCCGATGACTACGCAAGGCTCGGCACCTTGCTGCAAATGAATCCGCCGGTGCGCTCGAAGGAACATCAGCATTCCATCTGGCAGGCCCTGCAGTCCGGCATCGTTGACGTCCTTGGTTCCGATCATGCGCCCCATACACTCGAAGAAAAGGCCAAGCCTTATCCCAATTCGCCTTCAGGCATGCCCGGTGTGCAAACTCTGGTTCCCGTCATGCTTGATCACGTGAATAAAGGCCGCCTTTCACTTGAGCGTTTTGTTGATCTAACGTCCCATGGCCCCGCTCGTATTTTCGGCATTTCCCACAAGGGCCGCATCGCCGAAGGCTATGACGCCGATCTCACCATTGTTGATCTCAAGAAAAAGCGGAAGATCGAGAACAAGTGGATTGAAAGCAAATGCGGTTGGACGCCCTATGATGGTTACGAAGTCACAGGCTGGGTCCAAGGCACCTTCGTGCGGGGCCGCAAAGCCATGTGGGAAGATCAAATTTTAGGTAATTCCCACGGCCAGCCCATTAAGTTTATGGAAGCTTTGCCCGCGCTATAAGCCGTGCCATGACCGAAAAGTTTCGTGCCATTCAAGTTTCCAAGACCGACCAGGGCCAGCGGGTTCAATTCGTTGAATTGACCGAAGCCGATCTCATGGAGGGTGACGTGACCGTGGCCGTCAGCCATTCCTCGGTGAATTACAAGGATGGTCTGGCGATTACTGGCAAGGCCCCCATCATCCGCAAATTCCCCTTGATCCCCGGCGTTGATTTTGCCGGAACCGTAACAAAATCTTCGCATCCGCGTTGGAAGCAGGGCGATCAGGTTATTCTCAATGGCTGGGGCGTTGGCGAACAGCACCATGGCGGCTTTTCTGAATTGGCCCGGGTCTCCGGCGACTGGTTGGTGGCCGTGCCCAAAGGCTGGACTTGCGCAGATACCATGGCAGTCGGTGTCGCGGGCTTCACCGCCATGCTCTGCGTCATGGCCTTGGAAGAACAGGGGACAAAACCCGGTGATGGTGAAATTTTGGTTACTGGTGCTGCGGGCGGCGTAGGCACGGTTTCAATTGTCCTTCTGGCCAAGCTCGGTTTCAGGGTTGCAGCTTCAACCGGCCGCCCCGAGGAATCTGAATTTCTGATAAAGCTCGGTGCTTCAGCAATCATTGACCGCAATGAATTTAACGGGCCCGTAAAAGCGCTGGCAAAAATGCGCTGGGCCGGAGCCATCGATTCTGTGGGCTCTACCACGCTCGCAAATGTCATCTCGCAAATCAACAATGATGGCACCGTCGCTGCCTGCGGACTTGCCCAGGGCATGGACCTGCCAACCTCAGTTGCGCCGTTCATTTTGCGCGGCGTGAAATTGATCGGCATCAACTCGGTCACCACGCCCCTGCCGCGAAGGCAGCAAGCATGGACTCGCCTGGCCCGCGACCTTGATTTGAAATCCCTCGCGGCCCTCACCACCCACGTAAAGCTGGAAGATGTGCCACGCATTGCCGAGGAAATTGTTGCAGGCCGTGTGCGTGGCCGCGTTGTCGTGGACATTCGCTAGATCATGGACCCGCAGTTAGTTATCGCAGGCATGACTATTGGCTTTGCAATGTCGGCTCCTGTGGGTCCGGTCAATCTCATTGTTATTCGCGCCGCTTTGAACTGTGGCTTCCGGGCAGCCTTTCTGGCAGGCCTCGGCGCGGTCCTTGCCGATCTGAGCGTGGCGGGCATCGCTGCGTTCGGCCTGCATTCCATCGCGCAATTCATCACCGCCTATGAGACGCCCCTGCAAATCATCGGCGGCCTGTTGCTGGTCATCCTGGGGATAAGAACGGCACGCACGCATTTTGGTGCAGCTGACCTGGCGCCCGTCCTGCAAGCCGCAACGCTCGGGCTCACTTTCGCACTTTCGGTGACCAACCCCGGCCTAGTCCTCGGATTTCTCTCGATCTTCAGTTCAATGAGCGGCTTTCTGGCTTTGGGCGCCTCGCCCTATCGGCCATTGCTGGTGCTTCTGGGCGTAGCGATGGGCGGTGCCCTGTGGTGGCTGGTGTTGAGTTTTGCCGTCAGCCGTGCGAAATCCAGGTTGAGCGCAACAACGCTGGACAGGATCAATCGCTGGTCAGGGATTTTTGTGGCAGCTTTTGGCTTCGCTCTGCTGCTTAAGGTTTTTGACTGATTACTGCTTGGTCTGGGCAACGGAAAATTCGCCAGTCCTGATGCGATCGGGCAATTTTTCGCACATTACAGCAACCGGCTCTTCGCCATAGGACGCAATCATGTCCGAAAGGGCCGCGAATATCGCAGCCGTAGCGATGCAATCCGGGTCGAGCCCCTCATAAACCGCTTCTTCCCAGGCATCGAGAATATAGCGCAACGCCAAATGTTTGGCCTCAGCCGGATGAGTTGCAGGGGCCGGTCGTGTTTGAAATTTCAACATGGCGAACTTTTTTTTGATGTTTGCGTCCCGTTCACGAAGTCTTTTCCACCAACCCCGCGATTGTTAACGCACCTTAGCAAAGACCGGCCCCAACGCGACTCGTTCCTTAAAAAAGGGTTAATATGAACAGTGAATTTTATATCAAAGCTTCAGCAATGCCTGGGCGCGGGTAATGGCTTCCCGAACATTGGGAGCAAAATCAAGGTGGTAGAGCTCCGCCGGAGAAACCCATCGTACTTTTAATGCATCGCTCGAAGCCCTTGCCTCGCCCAATGTCCACAAGCCGCAATAGCAAGCTACGGCGTAGTGCATTGCGGGATTCGCCCGGATAATTTCGTAAAGCCCGACAAACTCCGCAAGATCGGCGTGAACGCCTGATTCTTCCAGCAATTCTCGTTGCGCCGCTGCCAATGCCGTCTCGCCAAACTCAACATGCCCGCCGGGCAGGCTCCACAGGCCCAGGGGCGGCTTTGCTCTCTGGATGAGCAGCACTTTACCATCCTTCCAGACGCAAGCCGAAGCCCCAAGCCGGGGCAATTGTTGAGCGGTAGTCATCAGGTTAAGCTGGCTCCATGTGTTATCTCTTTAGTTTCAGGAAGTCGGCGGAAGAAACAAGGCATCTTCTCAACTATTTGGAGAGCCCGGATTTTCCGCCCCGCACCCACGTGGCGCCCCTGAGCCCCATCGCTATAGTTCGCTCTGAAAACAACGAAAGGCATTTTGCCCTGGTGCGCTGGGGATTCATCCCGACCTGGGTAAAGGAAATCAAGCCGGGAAAACCGCTGGTAAATGCCCGCAGCGAAACGCTGCTCGAAAAACCTTCATTCCGGAATGCCTTCAGGCGCCGCCGTTGCCTCATTCCTGCCGATGGATTCTATGAATGGCAAGGCGATGTGCCGGGCAAGAAGATTCCGCACCTCATTCATCGTCCTGACCATGGCCTCTTTGCCTTTGCCGGACTTTGGGAGCATTGGATGGGGCCCGATGGTTCGGAACTCGAAACTGCCGCCATCATCACCACATCATCCAATGCCGCAATCGCGCATATCCACGACCGTATGCCCGTGGTCATACATCCTGAAAATTTTGCGCAGTGGCTCGACATTAAAAATGTGGACGCGGAGGAGGCGGCACAATTTCTGAAACCCGCCCCCGAAGACTACTTTGTTTTTGAACCCACGGTCATTGAACGCACCTCACCGCCGCCAAAACCCAAACCTCAACTCACGCTTTTTTAGACCAAGACGGTCAGCTATCGCGCAACGCTTTCAGCCTGTCGGCCATGCTCGAAAGGCCGCCGGCAAAAACCTGATGCAGATTTTCCTTCTCGCTGTTCGATCGTCTTTCCAGAGTTACCAGGCGATTTTCCAAAAGATTAGCCGCTTCCCCGCTGTTTGCCCGGCATTTCGCTTCCAGTTCCTGCATCTTCCGTTCCTGAACTGCTGCCGCCTCACGCATGTCCGCTTCAACCTTCTTTGAGAGGGATTCGACTTTCTGATCAACCTGCAAGGCCAGTTGTTCGATTTTTTCATCGATTGCCAGAAACATCTCAGACAGCATTTCCTGCTGGGCAGTTGCGGACTTCTGGATTTCCTTTCGCAAGAGCTCAATTTGGACGCCGTTTTGATCCCGGCTCTCCACGGAGGAGGCAACAAGCTCGCTGGTCACATGGGAAAGTTTTACGCAGCGGCTCTCCAGCGCGCGCAGGGAGCTTTGGACTTCGCGATCGGATTCCTCGAGAATCGTGACGACTTCTTCAAACATCGCATCGTGCAGCTTGTGCGTGGGGCCGACCAGGAGCTTGCGAATGTTCGCCAGTGACGCGGCAGGATCCGGATCTTCTGCCATCGCCGCGAGGACTTTTTTGCTCACACCTGGTTTGGCGTACTGCACCAGTTTGGCGCCAATCTGGCCGGCAATATTGAAAAATGGCACGGGCTGCGATTGCGTGCGAGAAAGGCCCAACTCACCCGATTTTTGATCTGTCCTGCCAGTTAAAGTTGCAGAAAGCGCATTGTCAAAAGTTTCCCGCTCATTCTTGTTAGGTAGTGGATTCACTTCGCTCTCCCAGAGGTCAGTTACTGCCGCCCACTTGTCATCGCTCGAAATTCCGACCGTTAACAATGCTTAATATCTAACAAACATCGTTAACAATCCAGCGACCACTGGGAAGTTAGTAAATTGTTAACCTTAACAGATGGTATTTCCACATTAAGATCGTGCCCGAATCAAGGCGGACCGCCATCAGAGGCCGTCGAGACGCTTGCCGAAGCTGGTCACCGGATTGATTACATAACCCAAACGCTCATAGAAGCGGCCAGCCTCTTCATTTTCACTGCGCACCATGAGATTTATCTTCCACACGCTGCGTTCCCGCAGCCACGCCTCGGCGGCGATAACCGCAGCCTTGCCAAAGCCACGTTTTTGAAAATCCGGATCAACTGCAAGATAATAGAGAACACCCCTGTGTCCATCATGCCCAACCATCACTGAGGCAACAACGCGGCCCTCAACTTCGCCCACAAGAACAGTTGAAGTCTTGCCTTCGCGTGCAAACTGAATGTCCTTATATGGATCGTTCCATGGCCGTGTTAATTCACAACGTTTCCATAAAGTTACAATACTTTCTACATCCACGTCCTCAAGTTCACGGAAAGCTGTCATCACGGCAGAACCTTGCCGGGGTTCATGATGTTTTTGGGATCAAAAAGTATTTTAAGATCACGCATCATCTGCAATTCGACAAGAGATTTGATCTCCGGCATGTGGTGTTTTTTCAGGCGCCCGATACCGTGTTCTGCGCTGATCGAACCGCCAAATCTCAACACCACATCGAAGACGACCTTGTTCATTTCATTCCAGCCATCGAGATATTTTTTCTTGTCCATGCCGGGCGGTTGCGAAACATTGAAATGCATGTTGCCGTCGCCCATGTGCCCGAACGACATCACCCGCACCTCTGGCATAAAATTATTTACGGCAAGCGTGGCCTCGGCAATGAATTGCGGAATTTTGGATACTGGCACGGAGACATCATGCTTGATGGACCCGCCTTCGAATTTCTGCGACTCCGGCATCAGCTCACGGATGGCCCACAATGCCTGACGCTGGGTTTCCGATTGCGCCACCGCGGCATCAGCCACCAGTCCCCGCGCCGTGGCTTCTTCCAGAATACGCTCAAAACTGCCCGCAACGGGATCAGCCAGTTCGCTCAAGGCATACCACGGTGAGAATTCTGCCAAGGGATTGGTGATTCCCATGTGTTTAACGGTAAAATCCATGGCGATCCGGGGCATAAGCTCAAAGGCTACTACGCGGTTGCCGCTCATCTCCCGTGCCAGCGACAGGAGATCAACGGCCGCTTGCGGAGAGGCAACGGCAATAAACGCCGTCTCGTGGCTCCGCGGTTTCGGAAAGAGTTTCAGAACCGCCGCTGTAATCACCCCAAGCGTTCCTTCCGCCCCGATAAACAGGTTCTTGAGATCATAGCCCGTATTGTCCTTGCGCAATCGCCGCAAGCCATTCCAGATGCGCCCATCTGGCAAGACAACTTCTAGCCCCAGGCAAAGGTCGCGTGCATTGCCATAGGCCAGCACATTAAGCCCGCCCGCATTGGTGGAAAGATTGCCTCCAATCCGGCACGATCCCTCGGAAGCCAGACTCAGGGGAAAAAGGCGTCCCGCTTCTACAGCCGCATCCTGCACAGATTTGAGCGTGGCTCCGGCTTGAACCGTCATCGTGTTATCAGCCGCATCGACATCTAAAATCTTCGTCATGCGGTCAAGCGACAACAACAATTCCTGGCCATTCTCAAAGGGAATTTGTCCACCAACCAGACCCGTATTGCCCGATTGCGGCACGATGGCAGTGCCCGTTTCGCTGGCGAGTTTCAAAATGCGAGAAATTTCTTCCGTGCTGGAAGGACGCATCACAAGGGGTGATTTGCCAACCCAGATGTCGCGCCATTCCTTCATGTAGCCCGCCATCTCAGCGGCATCACGAATGACGTTCTTCTCGCCAACGAAGGCGGCGAATTGGTTCAACAAGTCTGGCGTCATGTCTTGGGCCTCGGAGCCGCCGCGCGGCGCAACCGGTCATTGATCGCCTCCCCCAGCCCTTCATGGGGAATGGGAGCAACCGCGATTGCCTTCACTCCCAAACCATCCAGCTCATGCAGCATGTGAAAGAGATTGGCAGCTGCTTCAATAACATCACCGTGCTCCGAAAGCGTGTAAGGCCCATGGCTATTTGAACCAAATCCCAAATAGCTTTCGCCTTTCCGGGGCGATGTGGCCTCCAATCGCAACTGGGCATGGGGCGCATAATGGCTTTCCATTTGTCCAGGCGAATGGGGTTGGGTTGAATCCGCTTCAACATCCAAATCATGCCCTAAGACCTGCTCAATTTCACCCCGTGACAGTCCTCCGGGGCGGAGCAGGGTGGGCCGCTCATTCATGAAACTGATAACCGTTGATTCAACGCCCACCGTACAGGGACCGCCGTCAAGAATTACCGATACTTTCTTCCCGAGCCCCCGTTTCACATGCGCGGCGGTTGTGGGACTGACGCGCCCCGAGAGGTTTGCACTTGGTGCAACAACGGGCCGGCCCACGGCACGCAGCAACTCAAGCGCCAGCGGGTGATCAGGCACGCGCAACGCGATGCTGGGCAAGCCCGCCGATGCCAGCAATGAAACCGGGCACTTCGCCGCCCGCGGCACTACAACTGTTAAGGGCCCCGGCCAAAATGCCAGTGCCAATTTCTTTGCATCCTCAGAAAATGCACCAAGCGCAAATGCCGCTTGAGCATCACCGATATGCGAAATAAGCGGATTAAAACGGGGCCGCCCCTTGACCGCAAATAACGTAGCCACAGCCTGATCACTGGTGGCGTCAGCGCCCAGCCCATAAACCGTCTCGGTCGGGAAAGCGACAAGCTCACCCTTTTTCAACGCCTCCGCAGCCTTAATTATTTCAGTGGAACTCTTCATGGAAGCGGCTCTATAGAGCATGTTGCGGTAAAGTTGAATGACTTTACCGATAACAACATGCTTAAACCAAGCCCCATGAATACGGTTCTATACACCCATCCCGCCAGCCTTAACCATCTCACACCCGAAGGCCATCCCGAGCGGGTGGACCGTATCAAGGTTATCAACCAGATTCTGGAAGCGCCGCACTTTGCCGGGCTCAAGCGACAATTGGCTCCACTTGGCAGGGAAGAGGATATTCTCCGCGCCCACACCCAGGAACACTTGCATCACATCCAATCCATGTCCCCTGAAGAGGGTGTGGAATATGTCGATCCCGATACTGTGATGTCACCAGGCTCCTTGGAAGCGGCCCTTCGCGCCGTGGGAGCGGCAACCGCCGCCGTGGACGCTGTCTTTACCGGACAGGCGGATAATGCCTTTTGCGCGCTCCGTCCGCCGGGCCACCACGCGGAATCAAGAAAGCCCATGGGTTTCTGCCTGTTCAATCAGGTGGCCATTGCCGCCCACTATGCCCGCAACCGCTATGATGCGGAGCGTGTGGCGGTGGTTGATTTTGATGTGCATCATGGCAATGGCACACAGGAAATTTTCTGGTCAGACTCCAACCTATTCTATGGCTCCACCCATCAGATGCCGCTTTACCCCGGTTCGGGTGCCAGCAATGAAACCGGTGTCGGCAATATTTTCAATGCACCGCTCAGGGCAGGTGACGGCAGCCCGCAATTCCGCGATGCCATGCGCAGCATTATTCTGCCGGCGCTCGACGATTTCGCCCCCGATCTGGTGCTGATCTCTGCGGGCTTTGATGCCCATCACGCAGATCCCCTGGGCAGCCTGCAATTGAGCGAGGAAGATTTTGCCTGGGCCACTTTGGAACTGATGAGCGCCGCGGATGCCCATGCGGAAGGCCGCGTTGTGTCCGTACTTGAAGGCGGCTATGATTTGCAAGGATTGGCAGCGTCCGTTGCTATTCATGTGCAAGCCCTCATGCTGGGCACCGCCGGGTTTGACCAGGACGAAGACGAGGATGATGAGACATGACGAAGTTTCCGGAAATTGCCGCACTGCCTTTTGAAAAGGCGTTGGAGCAGCTTGAAGAAATCGTCTCGAAACTCGAGTCCGGCAAGGTTGATCTTGAGCAGTCCATTGCCATCTATGAAAAAGGCCAAGCCCTCAAAGACCATTGCGAAAAGCAGCTGAAAGATGCCGAGGCCCGCATCGAAAAAATCACCCTGAAGCCCGACGGCAAACCCTCGGGAACGGCACCCCTGGACGTGGAGTGACACGCTTAAGGCTTGATGAATTATTGGTTCAACGCAGGCTCTATGCTTCGCGCTCGCGTGCTAGAGATGCCATTGCGCGCGGAACCGTGACTGTTGACGGCGTTGTTGCAGGCAAGCCCGCACAAAACACCAGTCCCGAAAGCCGCATCGAAATTCTTGATGAGGCGAGGCGTTATGTGTCCCGTTCCGCGCTCAAGCTCAAAAGCGGAATCAATTTCTTCAATATTTCCGTTAAGGGTTTGAATTGCCTTGATATTGGGGCATCGACCGGAGGCTTCACTCAGGTCCTGTTGGAGCAAGGCGCGGCGCATGTGACAGCGATTGATGTGGGTCACGGCCAGTTCGACGCATCGTTGCAACGCGACCCTCGTGTGACGTCAATCGAAGGCCTGAACTCTCGAGACCTCACCGCCGGTCATCTCAAACACAAAATCGATTTCATCGTCTGCGACGTGAGTTTCATCTCACTGAAACTCGCCTTGCCCGCAGCCCTCGCAATCGCCGAACCCGGAGCCCGCCTCATAGCCCTCATCAAACCCCAATTCGAAGCAGGCCGCGATGCCGTGGGCCGTGGCGGAATCGTAAGCGACCCCCACGAGCATGATCGCGTATGCAAGGAAATTTCCGAATTCCTGACCGCGGAAAACTGGCGGGTCTCTGGCATCACCCCATCCTCAATCGAAGGCGGCGACGGCAACCGGGAATTCCTGATAGCGGCGGTGAAAACCTAAAAGATATCTGTCATGTATGGACGGCCTCGACTTTGCAAGGTGCTTTTGGCTTGGATGGGGCGAAGAGAGGAGCGGTCATGTATACGGCCTCCGATTGCAGGTTTTATCTGCGGGCCAAGATGTGTTCCGCACGGCAG
>CAZHCO010000107.1:0-20702 GCA_964530965.1 uncultured Aestuariivirga sp.
GTCTTGGCGAAATCATTCTTGGCATAATACGCCTTGGAGAAAATCGGCAAAGCAGCGATGCTAAGCGGCAGATCGCGGATGCCTGCGCTCTTGAAGCGGTAACGCACCTTAAGAGGCGCCAACGCTTCGCAAGCCTCGACATCTTTTATCGTGAGCCTGATATTCTCGTGGCCAAGTGTTGAAAGCAGGCGGAAGCTGTCGCAGACATCTTCGGAAGTGAGAACAGTGCCATCAGCAAATTTCGCTTTTGGCCGCAGCTCAAAGACAACGCTTTTGCGGTCTGGTGCGAGATCAGCGGTTTTGGCCACCAAGCTGTAAACCGCATCCGGCTCATCCATGGCGCGGGCCATGAGCGTATCGAACATGAGCGCAAATCCCTGGGCGGGATCTCCCTTGAGGATGTAGCCGTTGAAGCTGTCAAAAGTATCAACGGGCACAGGCCCGATCAGCGCTATGCGGCCACCCCTCGGGGCATCGGGGTTCACGTAGTCGAAATGGCTGAAGGTGGCAGGGTACTTGAGATCGCCAAAAACGGAGAGCCCATGCTTCGGCTCCGCCTGACTGGAAGTTGCAAGGCACAACAGGGCGATGCCGAGCAAGCGCAGCCTCATCCCTTCGCTACTTTCTTTGCTTTTTCCTCGTCCCACCACCAGATTGTCGGGAAGCCGATTGCATAGTCCGGCAGCTTGTCCGGCTTTCCAAAACGGTCCCAGCGCGCGGTGCGTTCGTAAGGAATATACCAATGTGGGACGACATAATGATTCCAGATCAAGGCGCGGTCCAAAGCCATGCAGGCCGTGGTGAGCCCCACCCGGTCCTTAGAAAAAATGACTGCGTCGACAAGCTTGTCGATGGCCGGGTTCTTGATTCCAACAAAATTGCGGCTCCCTTTTTTGTCAGCGGACTCCGAACCCCAAAAGTCCCTTTGTTCATTGCCGGGTGAAAGGGATTGTCCCCAGCTGCCGACAATGATGTCGTATTCAAAAGTCTGCGTCTGGCGTTCGTATTGAGCCCCATCAACAGTTTTGATTTTCACGCCCACACCGAGCAATTCTAGCTGTTGCTGGTAGGGCAGGGCGATGCGTTCAAACAGCGGTGAATCCAGAAGGAACTCAACCTCCAGCCTTTCACCCCTAGCATTCTTGAGGACGGATTTGTTGCCGTCCTGCGTAACATTCCATCCCGCCTCCGCGAGAAGCTTCGAAGCTTCACGCAAGTTCTTGCGCCGTTCCGTCGCGTTGTTGCTCACCGGATTGGCATATTCCGTGGTGAAGACTTCTGCTGGCAATTGGTCTCTCAAAGGCTCCAGCAATTTGAGTTCCTCCGGCGAAGGAAGCCCTTTGGCCTCCATCTCGGAATTGTTGAAGTAACTCCTTGAGCGCGTGTATTGCCCATAGAACAAATTCGCGTTCGACCATTCGAAATCAAAAGCATAGTTGAAAGCCTTACGCACCCGCACATCCTGGAATTTCTCGCGGCGCAGGTTGAGGGCAAAGCTCTGCATGCCCTCCACACCCCTCAGGTGAATTTCTTCCTTGATGCAGCGTCCATCCCTGATGGCCGGAAAATCAAACGCCGTCGCCCAGTTCTTTGAACTTGATTCAAGCCGGTAGTCATATTGGTCGCCTTTGAAGGCCTCGAGAGCCACGTTTGCATCGCGGAAGTAAATATATTCAATCGCGTCGAAATTATCCTGGCCGACATTCACCGGCAGGCCCTTGCCCCAGTAGTCTTCAACGCGCTTGAGTACAACCGAAGCACCGGATTTCACCTCGGCAGCCTTATAGGGGCCAGAACCCAGTGGAATTTCCATCGTGGTCTCTTTGATGTCGCGCGCCTTGCCATTGCCATCCTTGCCGGTCCACCAGTGCTTTGGCAGAACCGGAAGCTGGCCCGTGATCAGCGGCAATTCGCGATTGCCTTTTTCCGAGAACGTGAAAGTCACTTCGCGGTCGCCCGTCTTTTCCACGGTCGTGACATTCTTGTAATAGGAGTTGTAGAAAGGATGCGAGTCCCGCAACGCCTGCATACTCCAGATCACATCCTCCGGGGACATGGGTGTTCCGTCATGGAAGCGTGCCTCGGGTCGCAAGCGGTAAACCACTGAAGACCAATCATCTGGAAACCAGACGCTCTCTGCAACCAGTCCATATTCCGTTGATGGCTCATCAAGAGATGATGTGAGCAACGTCTCGTTGCTTACGGCGGGGCCAGTTTCACCCTTGAAGGTATAGGGGTTCAGGTTGTCGAAGGACCCGACCACGGAAATGCGCACCTTGCCGCCCTTGGGGGCTGCCGGGTTTACGTAGTCAAAATTCTTGAAATCCGGTCCATATTTGATGTCATCAAACAGGGTCAGCGCATGGCGGAATTGCCGATCCTGGGCCGAGGCAACAGAAACACCTGCAATTTTTGTTAACGGTGCCACGCTTGCCAGCTTCAGTATGGTCCGGCGGCTAATGCCCATGGGTGCGTCTCTCCAATCTTGATTCCTTACAATAGATACGCATGGCTTGCCCTAAAAGAAAACACCGGCAAGACCTTGCCGGTGTTAATTCTTTGCAATAATTGCAGCAATTACGGGGCGGGGAATGGCTTCGGCGCATCCGAAAGGGAAGCCAGATAGGCGATAAGGTCGGCCCGGGTTTGATCTTTTTTCACGCCGGCAAAGACCATTTTTGTTTTGGGGGTCGATGTCTTTGGGGCCTTGATGAACGCATTGAGGTTCTCATAGGTCCATTTTTCAGCGGAACGGACCTTCATGCCTTCGGAGTAAACGTACCCTTCATGGGAGGCAATACCGCGCTCAACCACGTCCCAAAAATTGGGTCCAGTCTTGTTGGGGCCACCCTTGGTAAAGTCATGGCAAGTTCCACAGGCTTTTTTCGCCTCAACGGCGCCCTTGGCTGCATCGGCGGTGGCCAAGAGCGTACCAATTGAGACCGTTGGGGCATCTGTCGCAGGGGCTGCCTCAGAAGTTGTGGTAGCGGCTTCCGCAACCTCAATCGCAAAACCTTGGTGACCTATTTCTGGAACTTCGGCATGATAAATGATGCCGGAAAGCTCTTTCAGGCCAAATACAACCAAGGCAGTTGCCAGAACAGCACCGGCGATCTTATTAAATTCAAATCCATCCATGGGGGGTAGCTGGTCCTCTGAAGCCATTTATTCGGGCCGGAAACTAATTGTTTCTCTGCTGGCCTGCAATACGTATAAGGGCCCCAGAACAATTTGCCGCGCCCAGAATCAAGTCCATGATTGAATTCAATAATACCATTATCGTCATCCCTGCCCGCATGGCATCCACGCGCTTGCCCGGCAAGCCCATGGCCGATATTCACGGGACTCCGATGATCGTCCATGTCTGGAAACGCGCGGTCGAAGCCAACATTGGCAAAGTCCTGGTGGCAGCGGCCGAGAACGAAATTGCCGAAGTTATCCGTGCCAACGGCGGCGATTCCCTTGCCACCGACCCCTCCCTGCCTTCGGGCTCGGACCGTGTTGCAGCTGCCCTCAAGCTCCGTGACCCCCACCGCAAATTTACCTACGTGGTCAATCTGCAAGGGGATTTGCCCACGATTGATCCCCTGGCGGCCCAGCGCTGCCTGGCCGGCTTGACCAACGACAACGTTGATATCGCAACCATTGCAGCCCGCATTGAGACCGATAGGGATGTTGAAAACCCCAACATCGTCAAGGTGATTGCGCCCTTGAGCGAAGACCGGGAAGTGGCCTATGCCCGAGATTTTGTGCGCAATGTTGGCCCTGAGCATGATGCCCCTTTCTGGCGTCACATCAGTGTCTACGCCTACCGCCGAGAGGCCCTGGACCGATTTGTCAGCTTGCCCGTCAGCACGCGGGAGGCCAGACGCAAGCTGGAACTGATGCGTGCTCTCGACAATGACATGAGAATTGCAGTCGTAAGTGTCGATTCCGTGCCGCTTGGCGTTAATACCTCCGCCGATCTTGAAGCTGCCCGTGTGATATTGAGGAAGAAACCATGAAAGCGAAAATCGCCTACCAGGGCGAACCCGGCGCCAATTCCCATATTGCCTGCATCGAGGCCTATCCCGGTTTTGAACCGCTTTCCTGCCGCACCTTTGAAGATGCCTTTCAGGCCGTGAAGGAAGGTGAAGCTGCCCTTGCGATGATCCCCATCGATAATTCCGTGGCAGGCCGCGTGGCCGATATCCATCACCTGATGCCGGCGGCCAACCTGCATATCGTTGGTGAATACTTTTTTCGTGTGCACCACCAGCTGTTGGCAATGCCGGGCGTTGGCGTTGATGCGGTAAAGTCAGTCCACAGCCATGTGCATGCGCTGGGGCAATGCCGTAAGCTCATTAGAGAGCTTGGTCTTAAAGCCGTTGTCGCCGTTGATACAGCAGGCGCAGCCCGCGAACTGATTGAGATCATGGACAAGACCCGTGCTGTCATCGCCACCAAACTGGCAGCAAAAATCTACGGCCTCGAAATCCTGCGCGAAAACATTGAAGATGAAGCCCACAATACCACGCGCTTTGTTGTTCTGTCGGCCACACAGCAAGACGCGGCGCTGGACGATGGACAAGTTGTCACCAGCTTCATATTCCGTGTACGGAATGTCCCGGCGTCTCTCTATAAGGCCATGGGTGGCTTCGCTACCAATGGCGTGAACATGACCAAACTTGAATCCTACCAGCTTGAGGGGCAATTCTCGGCCACCCAGTTCTACGCAGATATTGAGGGTCACCCGGAACAGCGCAGCGTGCGCCTCGCCCTGGAGGAACTGGCGTTCTTCACCTCCTACATGCGCGTTCTCGGCGTCTACAAGGCAAGTCCCTACCGCGCCGAAATTGCCGCGCGAATGGCACCATCTCAGGACAATTGAATACAAGCACGAATGAGATGATGCGCGATGGCAAGCGGTAGTGGCGCTTTTAATCCTTGCGGGTGCGTTCCCTGAAACATCAATTGCACCTCGCCCTGTTCAAACCAGCGCGCGGTTTCAAGCTCCTTGGGATCGATCACGATGTCATCGGTGAGAGCTTCGCCAATGAGGCCAATCATCAGGCTGGAAGGAAAGGGCCACGGTTGATTTGAGTGAAACCTGATTTCACCCACCCTGATACCCGCTTCCTCAAATACTTCGCGCCGCGCTGCCTCTTCGATGGTTTCTCCCGGTTCCATGAACCCTGCAAGCGTTGAATACATGCCTTCGGGCCACGCGCTTTGCCGCCCAAGCAGCATGCGGCTTCCATGGCGAACCGCGATAATGATAACGGGATCCGTGCGTGGAAAATGATCCGTCGTGCAAGCTCCGCAATGTCTGCGATAGCCTGCATCCCTCATCTCGGTCTTTACCCCGCAATTTGCACAGAATCCGTGGCGCTCATGCCAATAGAGCAGGGAGCGAGCCTGCGCCAGAATGGCGAGTTCTCTCTGCGGCAGCATCCCCGCCACTGCAAGGCTGCGCAGATCTGTGAGGCCTTCTGCCGCCTCCGTAGCGCTGGCAAACCAACCATGGCCATTTTCATCGACCCCCAAAAGAACCACTTCGGCTGAATTTGCCTGCTGGAAGGTCTGCAATTCTCCATCGATTACGGCCGTTTTGTCCCCATTCATGTGAATATGCCGCGTGGAAGGCTGTTCAAGCAGGCGGCTTAGCCATTCCTGGTCAGCTCTATGATTGGCGCAGCGATCGAGGGAATTTCCTAGGAAAGCGAGCTGGTTTGATTGGGGCACAATAGGTCCAGTTGTTGCGGCGCTAGCGCGCTTCCCGTCGAAGTGATTCCACTTCGCCGAAAAGGAATCGCGCCAATTCAATATGCTGGAGCATGTCCTTTTCGACGAAGTCATGCAACTTCGTCGGGACATGCTCTAGGCGATAAATACAAGAAAAAAACAGATACTTAACTGAATATTTACCAAAAACGTTAACTTCTAGGGAAGGCAAGAATTCAGGCGCTAGAGATTCGTCTTTCAGGACGGCGAGGGGAATCTCAGGCTGCACAAAAAAAATGGAAGAGCGAATGAAACCGGGAATCCCGTGGAGTGTAAAGGGCATTGAACCAGAAACCCGCGAGGCCGCAAAAGAGGCGGCGCGCCGGTCTGGAATGACCCTTGGCGAATGGCTCAACACGAAGATTCTTGATTCAGCCGATGAAGTGGAACCTGCTCCCGCAGCCCGCTATCCCCGCCCATCCACGGCACGTGGTGAAACCTCAATCCGGCTTGAAGACATAGCCGAACAACTGTCTCGCATCGCCAGGCGCGAACAGGATACGGCCCCGTCCCGGGGAACCTATTCTCTCGAATCCAGATCGGATGATGAGGAAGCACTTGGCCAGATACTGAGCCGTATTGAAAGCAATGAGCGCCAGACAGTTGAAGCCTTTACGGCGGTCAACGAACGTCTTGCGGTTTTGGGCCGGCAAGTTCTGACCGCCGGAAAAATGCCGACGTTGGCAAAACCCGAAGATTCCACTGCCATGAAGTCCCTGGAGACAGCAGTTCGCAACATTGTCGAGCATATCGAAATCAGCGAACGCCGCACCCGCGATTCGCTGAAATCCATGCAGGACCGCATGGGCGAAATGGCTGAACGGGCGACATCGTCAAACAGCGAGCAGGTTATTCAATCAGCGCCCGCATTTACCAGCTTGGAATCGCGCTTGAGCGAACTCGCAGGCCGGGTCGAGCGCAGCGAAAACAAATCTGGCGCGGCCCTTCCGGATATTTTGCGCAACGAACTTTCACAGCTCGCTGACAGAATTGAAACCGTACGTGAATCCGCCGAACTCCTCGCCTCAAAGGCTCAAACCGCCGCGGTGCAAACCTCGCAGGCCGAACTACGCGAAATTGAGAAACGCATTCTCAGTTTGCTCAAGGAAGCGCAAACCGCATTTTCCGGCCATGGTGGAAGCACCAATGCAGAAATGCAAAGGCTGCGTTCTGAAATTGGCGCGCTCAATCAGCGCATCGACAGCGCAAGGTCTGAGGCCGCTTCGGAACGTGATGTGCATGCACTGCGTTTAGCCCTCGAACAGCTTTCCACCCGCGTGGCCCAGGGTCCGGATATGCGGCCCTTCGCCGACATGGACAAGCGCCTTGTTGATATCACCCAGCGTCTTGACCAGAGCCAGCAGTCGGCCCGCAACAATCCCCAGATTGGCGATCTTGAACGCCGCATGGCCGAGCTTGATCACCGCCTGCAAGATGCTATTCGGCATCAAGGCGACAGTCAGGCCCAGCTCGCCCTCGAACAGAAGATATCCGAAGTTGCCGACCGTATCGGCCACACCGAACACCAGCTTGGCCATCTTGAAACCATTGAGCGCGCTATCAATCAATTGTTCGACAGCATCGAACAGAGCCGCAATTGGGCAAAGGACGTGGCTGAAGATGCGGCCAACCGCATGGCTGATCGTTTGATGAATACGCCAAGTGCAACGCCCGTGGCGCTCGGAAGCTCGCCGGAGCTCCAGGCCCTGGAAGATGGCCTGCGTGCGGTGCGTGAAAGCGCCGTCGGTGCCGACAAGCGCAATCAGGAAACACTCGAAGCTGTTCATGAAACTCTCGAACAAATTGTAACGAAACTGGCTGAATTGGAAACAGCGGCTGTTGGCCAGCAAATCGCTGCGGCGGCGGCTCAGGGAAACCAGTTTAAGGCAGCCGGCCACCAGCAAGGTGAGATCTGGAAAGCTGAGTCCCATCAGGCCCTGCAGGCTCCCGCCCCCCTATCGCCGGAAAAACATTTTGAGGAGTCGCTGGTTTCATTCGTACAGGAAACCCAAGTCAATCCACCTGTTGACCAGCCGGCAGCGCCGGAGGCCAACCCCCTGTCGGATTGGCTTTCGAAATCAGCATTGCCGTCGAATCCGGAAGCTGATGCCCCCTCCTCCGATGACCAAGAGGCAGCGCCTGACGATTTCATTACAGCCGCCCGTCTCGCCGCCCAGGCAGCAGCGCAAAAAAGCATTCTCGCCAGTCTTGCTCCAGTCGCAAAGAAAGCCGGCAAATTTAATCTGCCATTTAAGAAAGCGGCTTCGAGACAAAAGCGGGAGGTTTACACCGGGGAAAAATTGCCGCCGGAAATCAAACCGGCGTTTGGCACAACAAATAACAAGCGCCGCACATTGATCCTGGCCGGCCTTCTTGTCTTGGCTGCCGTTTCGGCTTTCTCGCTGAACATGTTTGGCAAATCCAGCAAGTCCACCTCAACGGTAGCACCCCCGGCGGTTGAAGATACCGTAAAGCCCGCTTCGGAACCAAAACAGGGCAATTTGGAAGTGCCTGCTGGCGAAGCTGAGACCCAATTTCTGGCGGAGCAGCTTCCGTATGAAGTGCCGCCCGAAGACCAGGGCAGCCCCCAATCGATCGATGAAATTCTAACCGGCTCTCTGCCTGCGCCAAAAACTGATGCGACCCTAGCCTCGATAGTTACCGAACCCAGCACTTTGGCCGGCGAACGCGAAATGCCGCCTGCTGAAGTAGGCTCCGAAGCCTTGCGCCAAGCCGCCGAGCGCGGCGAGGCATCGGCCCAGTTCATTGTTGCCACCCGCTATCTTGATGGCGAGGGCGTGGCCCAGGATTTGACGCAGGCCGCCCATTGGTATCAGAAGGCGGCCCTGGCCGGCTTGGCCCCGGCCCAGTATAGGCTTGCCACCCTGTTTGAACGCGGCCGCGGCGTGCCCCAGGATGCGGCAACCGCCATGATCTGGTACCAGCGCGCCGCAGAGCAGGGCAACGTCAAAGCCATGCATAACGCCGCCGTCATTGCGGCGGGAACTGAGGCCGGAAAGCCTAACTACGATATCGCCTACAAATGGTTTCTTGCTGCCAGCCAAAATGGCCTGAAAGACAGTCAGTTCAATTTGGCGGTTTTGTATGAGCGCGCCTTGGGAACAAAAGCAAACGTCGACGAAGCCCTGTTCTGGTACATGGTGGCGGCGAGCCAAGATGATGTCGACGCAAAGAAACGCGCCGAAGTTCTGTCGCAAAATATCTCTCCCGTCGTTGTGGAAACCGTCCGGGCCAAAGCCAAGGCCTGGATTCCGCAACAGCCCCCTGAGCACGCAAACGTAGTGACGATTCAGGATCCCGCCTGGCAGAATACGAATGCGCTTACGCAAGTAGCCCCAGCCCAGTCAGAGATCGAAAAGCAGGCCCCGGTGGAAGATCCGGTTGGACTAACGCAAAAACTATTGGACAAGCTGGGATTTAACATCGGCGACCCCGATGGCAAGTTGGGTGCACGCACCACCAATGCCATTCGCCTGTTCCAGTTGCAATCAGGTTTGAAGGTAACCGGCGAAGTCACCCAAGATTTGATCACGCAACTGCAGGCAAAGCTGGGCTGACGCTACGCTTACTTGACGCGTTTGGCAGGAAATTTGTAAATTGCCCGGTCACCGAGCATCCAGACGTGGAAGTCCCTCTCGGCAAACAAAACCTTGAACGGTGGCGCTGATATGCTGAGCGCCCCGGTGAAACTGCCAAATGCTGGCATGATCAGTCGGTTGCCATCAGCGATAAAACATTTGCAGTGAATGTGCCTTCCACGCTGGCTCACGGCAGCACCCGGATGAAGGTGGCCGGCAATTTCAAATTCTTCAGCCTCCAGCAGTTTTGGTTCATGCCTGAGTGTCACGCTGCCAAGCACCACTTCATCGGCAATGCGTCCGCCAATGTCTGTCGGTGGGTGAGGATCGTGATTGCCAGTGATCCAAATCGTTGCAACACCCCTTGATAGGGCGCGAAGACTTGCCAAATCCGGTTCAGCAATTCTTTCCCGCGCCTCATCATCATGGAAACTGTCACCCAGAAAAATCAGTTGTTCTGGCCGGGAATGGGAAATAACCGTTTCGAGTTGTGTCAGCGAAGCCCGCGTATCATAGGGCGGCAGATGCACCCCGCGTTTTGCCATGTTGGAAGCTTTTTCCAAGTGCAAGTCCGCAATCAACAGGGTCTTGAACTCAGGTACAAAAAGTGCGCCCGAGAGATCAGGGATAAGGTCCAGCCCGTTGAGGGTTATGCGATGCTCTTTAGACAAGCCCCATGGCCTCGTTGACGAGGGTGCCGGCAGCTTCGGCGAGAAGGGCATCATGGGCCTCGCCGTAAATTGATTCGCGTGCGATCTCAAGAAGTACTGGAACGGCAAGGGGTGAGACGGTGTCCAAAGTACGATGCAGGATTTGTCCCTTGATGCGCTTCAAAAGCGCACCCAGCCTATGAATGTCGATAAGGCCGTCGGCAGCATCATCCCATGCGGCGCGCAGCAAAATATGGTCGGGCTGATGCGAGCGCAACACATCGTAGATCAAATCCGAATTGACTGTCACCTGCCGCCCGGTCTTTTCCTTTCCCGGCCAGCGCCGCTCAATGAGACCGGCAATGATCGCGGCGTTGCGAAAAGTGCGTTTCATCAGGTTTGATTCCGCCAGCCAGGCTTCAAGATCGTCGCCCAGCATGTCTTCATCGAAAAGCTTTTCCAGTGACAGCCTGCCGGAGGAAATCATCAGCGAGAGATCGCGCACCGTCCAGATGACCAGGGCATATTCAGAGGCCGAAAAACCTAGCGGCTGTGCTCCCCAGCGCTCCAACCGCCGCGTCAGCAACATGCCAAGGGTTTGCTGGGCGAGGCGTCCTTCAAACGGGTAACACACGAGATAATGCTTTTCGGCGCGCGGGAAGGTTTCAACCAGCATTTGGTGAGCCTGCGGCACCACCGATTTCCGGCGCTGGGCGGAGAGCCAATCCTGAACCTGCAGCGGCAGTGTTTTCCACTTTGCTGGTGTGCTGAGAATTTCACGGACCCGATCCGCCAGATAGGTGGACAGCGGAAACTTTCCACCCTCATAGGACGGAATCATCGGGTCGCTGCCATGGGCCCGCGTGGCCAGCGCGCCAAATTCATCGAGACCCTCAAAGCGCAGAACTTCTCCAGCAAACAGAAAAGTATCGCCAATGGAAAGCTGACTGAGGAACCACTCCTCAAGCTCCCCCAGACTGCGTCCGCCCGTGACCACTCGCTTGCCCAGCCGTCGTTTCACACTGGCAATACGCACTTTCAGCATTGCCGCTTCAACAATGGTGCCCATGTTCAAACGGTATTGCTGCGCAATCAGCGGATGGGTCAACCGCCATAACCCATCAGCGCGGCGTTTCAGCTTGGCATATTTTTCGTAAGCCCGCAGCGCGTAGCCACCCGTTGCCACATAGTCCACCGCCGCATCGAAATCTGACCGCGTCAGGTTGCGGTAAGTCCAGGCTCGCGTGACCTCGGCAAAAAACTCATCTGCATCAAAGGGGCCCGCACAGGCCCGCCCCAGAACGTGCTGGGCCAGCACATCAAGCTTGAGAACCGCCGGATACTCCGTGTCCTGGGCATTCTCCTTGGCCGCCTGCAGCGCCGCCTCGCACTCCAGGACCTCAAATCGGTTGGAGGGAACCAGAAGCGCTTCGCTCGGGCTATCCAGCCTGTGATTGGAGCGGCCAATGCGCTGCAGCAAGCGGCTGGAGCCCTTTGGTGCTCCCATGTGAATGACAAGGTCCACATCGCCCCAGTCAATGCCGAGGTCGAGCGTGGAGGTGCAGACAACGGCCTTCAGCTTTCCCTCAGCCATTGCCGCTTCCACCTTGCGCCTCTGGCCCACATCAAGGGAACCATGGTGGAGTGCGATGGGAAGATGCGCTTCGTTGGCCTCCCAGAGCCATTGAAACGCCATCTCGGCCTGGCTGCGCGTATTAACGAAAATCAATGTCATCTTCGCCCGCCCAATTTGTTCATAAACTTCGGCAATGGCATAGCGCGAGGAATGCCCTGACCACGGCACATGCTCCGCCGATTTCAGAATGTGAATGATGGGTTGCGCCCCTGCATTTCCCATGACGAGCGGAACCGGCCCATTTCCTGTAGGCGCAAGCCAGTATTGCAGCGCTTCCGAGTCCGCAACAGTCGCTGAAAGGCCAATGCGCCGTGCGCTCGGAGCAAAGCTTTGTACCCGCGCGAGAGCAAGCGAGAGCAACACGCCGCGCTTTGAAGTCACCAGCGAATGCAACTCATCGAGAATGATTGATTTGAGATGGCGCAGCATATGCGCCGCCCCCGGATCCGCTATGAGAAGTGAAACCTGCTCAGGCGTTGTAATCAGGATATCGGGCGGGTGTTCCCGCTGCCGCTTGCGCTTTGAATGCGGCGTATCGCCAGTTCGCGTTTCAGTAGATATTGGCAGCGCCATCTCGCGCACCGGCGCTTCCAGATTGCGTGCGATATCCACAGCCAATGCCTTGAGGGGTGAAATGTAAAGTGTGTGAATGCCGTTGCGCTCATGTTTTTCAGACAGCTCAACAAGGCTTGGCAGGAACCCGGCAAGCGTCTTGCCTCCACCTGTTGGCGAAATAAGCAATGCACTCTGACCCGCCATCGCATGCTCCAGAATTGCCAGCTGGTGCGCCCGTGGATTCCAGCCCCGCGCTTCAAACCAGTCTCGAAATTTGGATGGCAAATGATCCATGGTTCGACAGCTTGACTCGGGGTTTGGCCTAAAGCAACACGGGGTCCATGAAGCATTCCATCTCTCTGATGCCCCTCAATCATCGATCTGTGCTGACAATTGCAGTGCCGATCATGCTGTCGAATGTGACAGAGCCCCTCATTGGCGTGGTCAACACCGCCATCATTGGGCAATTGCCGGACCCCTATTACATTGGCGCTATTGCCGTCGGTGCCCTGATCTTTTCATTACTTTTCTGGGGTTTTGGCTTCCTTCGCATCTCGACCGGCGGCCTTACAGCTCAGGCCGTTGGCGCTGGCGATAGTGTTGAACTCACCGCAGTCCTGTGGCGCGCCCTGGCGATTGCTGCCGTAGCAGGAATATTTCTTATTGCTATCAGTCCCGTGATCGAAAGCATCTCCTTTGGCCTTATTGGTGGTTCGCCGGAGGTGCGCGCCCAGGGTGAAATCTATTTTCGCTACCGCATCTGGTCAGCCCCCTTTGCGCTGGCGAATTTCTGCATCCTTGGCTGGTTCATAGGCCAGGGCCGCGCCACGATCGCCTTTGTAGTGCAGATTTTTCTCAATCTCACCAATATGGGCTTGGGCGCCTATTTCGTTCTTTCACTCGGCATGGCAGCGGATGGAGTTGGTCTTTCCGCCTTGATCGCCGAAGTCTCGGCAGCTTTGCTCGGCGGCCTATTGGTGACCCAGCGTTTGAGAAAATTGAACATGAAAGCAACCTGGAACCAGATTTGGGATCGCACCAAAGTCGTGCGTACCCTGGGTGCTAATGGCGACATCATGATCCGCACCCTGTGTCTGGTTTTCGCTTTTGCATGGTTCACCTCGCGTGGCGCGCGGGCAGGTGATGTAATCATCGCCGCCAATGCCGTGCTCCTCATTTTTTTTGAAGTGGCAGCCTACCTCATTGACGGTTTTGCCTATGCTTCTGAAGCCCTTGTTGGCCAATCCATAGGCGCCAAAAATCGCGAGCGGTTTAACCGGGCTATTCGGCTGACGACTCTTTGGGCTCTTGTTGTGGGAGCGCTTTGTAGTGCCATAATCTGGTTTGCGGGGCCGTGGCTCATCGATCTCATGACTGTCAACCCCGAGGTGCGCGAAACTGCCCGGCATTATCTTTTTTGGACAAGCCTCACGCCATTGCTAGGCACCATATGTTTTCAATTCGATGGCATCTATACCGGCGCCATGGCCACCCGCGAAATGCGCAACATGATGGTGCTTTCGCTCATAATCTACTTGGCGTCATGGTGGATTCTCGAACAGCATTTCGGCAATCACGGGCTTTGGGCAGCGCTCTGTGTTTTCTTTGTCGCCCGTGGCATAACCTATGCCATGCGAATGCCGGCACTGTCGCGTGCGGCTTTTGCCTAGTTCATAATTTGGATAAGGATAGGGGACTAAGATGTTGGAAGAGTTCAAGAATTTTGCGTTGAAGGGAAACGCTTTTGATCTCGTCGTTGGCGTGATTATTGGTGCCGCTTTTGGAAAAATTGTAGGCTCAATCGTTGATGACCTGATCATGCCGGTCATGGGCAGTATTGCGGGCGGCCTCGACTTCAACAATTATTTTCTGCCATTGAGTTCTGGCGTAACTGCAACGTCGCTTACCGCTGCAAAGGAGCAGGGCGCGGTTTTCGCCTATGGCAGCTTCATCACTATCCTGATCAATTTTCTGATCATTGCTTTCATCCTGTTTCAATTAGTGAAAGTTTCAAACCGCTTGAAACGCGCCGAGAAATCAGCGCCACCGCCAGCGCCTTCAGCCAGCGAAAGGCTCCTCGGCGAAATCCGCGACGCCTTGGTTACTACTGCCAAGAAGAAGTAAGCGTTTCAGGTATGACTGATATGGGGCCTGGGTGCTGGACATCCGGGCCGCTTTTTTGCTCTAAGGTCGCCCATGAACATTGCATCGCATTTCGCCGCCATCACCCCGCAAGCCCAGGTCGAACCCGACAGCGGCATTGTCAAAGCCGCCATGTATGGCTTCGGCAGGCCGGGCATCATTTCGCTCTGGGCGGGCGAGGGTAACCTTCCAACGCCGGAAGGATTCTGCAAACCCGCCGCGGAAAGCCTGATCAAGGGCGAAACCTTCTATACCTGGCAGCGTGGCATTCCCGAATTGCGCGACGCGCTCGCCCGCTATCACACACGCCACTATGGCAGGGAGTTCAGCCTTGAGAATTTCTTCGTCACCGGCGGCGGCATGCAGGCCATTCAAACCGCCATTCAGATGATTGCCGGTGAAGGTGATGAGGTTATCATTCCCTCCCCCGCATGGCCCAACTATGCGGGTCCGTTGCGCTTGCAGGGGTCGCGCCCCGTTGAAGTTCCGATGGAATTTCGCAATGGGAAATGGTCTCTTGATTTCGACCGCATGTTTGCTGCCATCACGCCGCGCACCAAAGCGCTCTGCCTGAATTCTCCGTCCAACCCCCTGGGCTGGACAGCCTCGCGCGACGACCTGATCGCAATCCGCGATGTCTGCCGCAAGCACGGCATCTGGATTTTCGGCGATGAGGTCTATTCCCGCTTCTATTACAGCGCAAAGGGCGCGCGCGCGCCTTCATTTTTGGATGTGTGCGATGTCGAGGAACGCCTCCTGCTAGCCAACACATTTTCCAAGAACTGGGCCATGACGGGCTGGCGGGTTGGCTGGCTGCAGGCGCCAAGTGAACTGGGGCCGGTGATCGAACGGATCATCCAATACAACACCAGTGGCACCGCCGCATTCCTGCAGAAGGGCTGTGTTGCCGCGTTGGATACAGGCGATGATTTCGTGGAAATGCAGGTTTCGAGGGCCCTTGCCAATCGCGATCTCGTCGCGGAGTTCTTGCGCGAATTTCCGCAAATCAGATTCGAAGTGCCAACTGGAGCTTTCTACATGTTCTTCAAGATTGACTGCATGAAGGATTCAGCCGCAACCGTGCGCCGCCTCATCGATGAAGCAGGCGTTGGTTTCGCGCCAGGGTCTGCCTTTGGATCGGATGGTGAGGGCTTTATGCGCATGTGTTACCTGCGCGATCCAGCCCAGTTGCAGGACGCAATGACTCGCTTTGGACAGTGGCTAAAAACCCATCAGCCTGAGTAAAGTGCTGCTCTTTTAATTGCTGCACTGCACATAATTTCGGCTCTCGTAATAATTGACATCTCCGTCTATTATTTCTGAATTGCAATTTTTATAAAAAAATCAATAAGTTATGAAATTTGTTCAAACTCAGGACAAATTGGCCCGGCATTTGCAAAGTACATTGCAATGCACACGTCTGTTTTGGATCCTCCCATTTTCACTACAGAGTACTCGTGTTGCGGAGTGGCTTTCTTCGGAAACCACTTTCGTAAAGGGGTGGGCGGCGAAAGGTTGCTGCCGTTCACCCCTCTTTTTTTCAGGTGATCAGCGCTGTGACACCATCAATGATAAACTGCACCGCAAGGGCAGCGAGAATGATGCCGAGCAAGCGCGAAATCACCGCCCGTCCGGTAATGCCCATGGTCTTGGAAATACGCTCCGCCATGAGAAAGCTGATGTAGCAGGCAAGCATCACCAGCGCCGTGATGCCAAACAGCCCTCCCAGCAATTCAATTTCCCCGCCAGCCTTGCCTGCCAGCAGAATCATGGCGGTGATTGCTCCAGGCCCCGCCATGAGCGGAATGGCAAGCGGGAAGGCCGCGATATTCCGCACATGATCCACGGCCACTGCCGTTTCAGCCGTGGCTTGCAGTCTCTGGCTCCGGCGATCAAATACCATTTCTGCCGCAGCCGACAAGAGCAGAAGTCCGCCGGCAATGCGAAAGGCCGAGAGCGAGATGCCGAGAAGCTCCAGAAGCTTTGCACCGCCAAGCCCCGCCGCCACCAGAATACAGAAGGCGATGATGGAACCACGCAGTGCAACTTCGCGCCTGTCTTTTGGAGTCAGGTTGCTTGTCAGCCCCAGGAACATAGCGCTGAGGAAAATAGGATCTGCCACAACAAGAAGTGTAGCCAGCGCCGAGGTCAGAAAGTCGATCATGCCCGCAGGCTAACACACTTCTGTCCCTTGGCAATTCAATGGTGGGGTGCGTCAACCAGGAATTCGATATCAATTGTACCGGCATGGCGGAATATCAGGCGGGCAGGGTAAGCCCCCACGTCAGCTTCCAGATTTTTGGGAACGTTGCTGAGAAACAGGCACCATTCATGACGGTGCAGATCAAGCGTGGCCCCCGGCGCAATTGCTACTTCGGATGGTGCGCTGATATCGTGGTCTTTGCTTGCGACGTGAAGGAGCCGCGTGTCGCGCGCGATGGCAATGTCGGCCCCGAGGAAATATTCGGTTTCAGAACCATGGTTGGTGATCGTCACGTGGGCACAGGTACAGTCGGAATTTGCCTGCGGCACCATGATGGCAGGATGCAGGATTTCCAGATTGCCAATGCGGTACGAATGCGCTTGCGCAGCGCTCGCGGCAAATAGTGCGAAAGCAATGGCTACTGCGGTTCTCATCGACGACACCATGGCACAGGAGCGGTGCCTCCGCTCCTGTGCAAGATCAAATCTACTGCACCGACAACATCAGGTGCGCATAAGGCGTGCCCGGGTACATCACATAAGGTGCGCTGGGGTCGGGATGCGCTTTGGGTTGCGGATATGAAGCCATTGCCGTTTCGGCTCCGAATATCATGACGTGCGGCCCATCCTTGTCCCACTTCCCATCCGGTGGCTTCGTTGCATAGGGATCAGAATTGTCGGCGCTTCCGCCGCCCTGCAACATATAACCGAAACCTACACCCGGCGGGGGATCTTTCTTGGCCATAAGGGCCTGCAGCCACGCCATTCCGTTCTTATCCAGACACATTGGGCCTGGAGTCGGGGTGGCGCCGTCGTCTGGCATGCAGGTGAAGCCATTCGTGCCTTCTTTTAAGGTTTTCATATCCCAGGTCATAACACTGGCATTGTTGGCGACAGCCGCCGGTGCCGCCGAAAGTGCGTTTTTAATCACCTCGGCATCGTCGGCACGCGCCAGTTGCGTGGGCATTAGAGTCATTGCAAACAAACTGGACGTCAGTATTGCGAATTTTTTCATGATTATCCTCCCTAAGTTTTATTATCATTCACTGCACGAATTTAGTTATCCCAGGCCTGCACGATGGTCTGCTTGACGATGCCGTTGGGACCGAGTTCGGCCGTCGTCGAGGCAATGACATGGGTGCCGTCGGGATAGCTGCAGCCCTCGAGATAGGCCAGGTGCTTGCCGTCCACGACGCCATGGTCGAGTGTGTGTTTCATGTCGCGGCTGTAAACGTCATCAAGGAAACTTCCAATATCACCGGCGCCCTTGATGGTGCGTGGTTTGCTTGGCGGATTGTCCGTGTCGATGATAGTCAACACGGCATTGGCGGCATACAGCGCCTTCAGGCTCTTGGCGTCGCGAGTCTCGACGGCTTTCCGGATACCGGCGATGGTAGGCGAGTTTTGGCTCATCGATACCTCCCATATCTCAGTTGATGTTTTCGATGTGTGGCACGGCACGAGTGCGGGAGTTCACGGACACCCGACAAGGCGGGTCAGCAAACCCGGGCAATCAATACTTACCTATTGATAGGTAACTTGTCAACTAGTAGATAGAACCGTATGAGTGCTCATTCAGAACTCCGATTCGGCCAATTACAGGAAAGACCTTGTGGACCAGAAATCCGACGCCATTCACACCTCGCAGCAGATTCTGGATATCGCCCAGCGCCTCGTTCAAACACGCGGCTTCAACGCTTTCAGCTATGCCGACATAGCCACCACCTTGAATGTTTCCAAGGCAAGCCTGCATTATCATTTCGCCTCGAAAGCCAAGCTCGGTGTCAGGCTCATCGAGCGCTATGAAGATGGAATTGAAAGGGCCCTTGGAGAAATTGATCTCGCTGGCGGCGGAGCAGCAGCGAAGCTGCGGCGTTATGTGGGCATCTACGCAAAGGTCTTGGCCGACGAACGCATGTGCCTGTGCGGCATGCTCGCTGCCGAGTTTGAAACCTTGCCGAAAGCGATGCAGACAGCATTGGATGGTTATTTTGTCTTGAATGAGCGCTGGCTTGTGAGCGTGCTTGAAGAAGGCAGCAGCAGCGGCACATTGCATTTCAAGGGGTCAGCATCCGAAGCCGCCCAATATATCATCGGTGCGCTGGAAGGCGCGATGATGATGGCAAGATCCCGCGGCGGCATGGCGCGCTTCGATGCGGCGACACGGCGCCTGCTTTCTGATTTTGGAATCTAGCCTGAACGCTTGAGCGCCTGGATTATGTTTTCAAGGCCCTGAAGGAAACGTGATCGATCTGAAGGCGTGAACACCGGATTGTTGCCGCGCACCTCGCCCGTTTCCCGCAATTGCGACATGAGATCACGCATTGCTAGCGCCATGCCGATGCTGTCTTCGGTAAATGGCTTTCCAGCATGTGAAATCGCCTTCGCACCCTTCTCGATTGCCCGCGAGGCAAGCGGAATGTCGGCGGTAACCACGATGTCTCCGTTTGTGCACTGTTCTACGATCCAGTTATCCGCCGCATCCGCCCCGTCGGCCACGACAACGCGTTTGACATTGTCCCCGAATGGCAGCCGCATGTGGGAGTTTGAAACATAATGAATGATCAGATTGTGCCGGGCCGCAACCTTCGCGGCTTCTTCCTTCACCGGACAGGCATCCGCATCAACGAATATCTGCAAATGTTTTAACTCACCGTATTCGGCAATTCGGACTCTCGCCGTGCGATAAAGTCCTTCAGCCCATCAGCGATGCCTTGTTCCATGGGAGGCTCTTCGTAAGCGGCAAGCATCGCGGCGGCTTTTTCGCGGCCCCGTGCATCGTGATCCTTGGCGCCTTCGGCAGACCACTGCTCGAATGGATTGAAGTCCATGACAGTGGGCATGAAGAAGGCGCTTTCAAAATGCTCAAGCGTATGCTTGGTGCCGAGGAAATGTCCGGCCGGCCCCACTTCGCGAATTGCCGCCATGGCTTCCTTGAAATCATCAAAGGAAAGCCCTTGCGCGTACTTGTACCAGCCCTGAAGCTGCTCCGCATCGGTCACGAACTTGGAAAAACCGCAGCACAGGCCGGCCTCGAGCCAGCCCGCTACATGCCAGATGTAATTGGCACCCGAAAGGATTGCTGCATGCATGAGCATGTTGGATTCATAGCCCGCCTGTGCATCGTTGAGCTTCGAGCCGACATGGAAACCGGAGGTGCGCCAGGGTAGTTTGTACTTCCGCGCCAGTGCCCCCATCACAAACATCATCTGCGCGGCCTCCGGCGTTCCTCCCATGGGTGCGCCGGTTTTCATATCAACCGTGACCATGAACTGCCCATAGATTTGGGGACTGCCAGGGCGGATGAGCTGCGTGAAGGCAACGCCCGCCAGGGCTTCCGCATTCACTTGCGCGACAGCACCTATGGAGGACGCAGAGGTTGAGGCCCCGCACAGCGCAAAGGGTGCCAGGATCAGCGGCTGATTATGCCGCGCATAAACTTTCATTGCGTCAAGCATCGTCGCATCCCACACCAGCGGCGAATTGCAATTGGTGATCGACACCACCACCGTATTGTCCTTCACATAGTCATCGCCAAACACGATGCCTGCCATCTTCATCACATCTTCGGCCCGCTCTTTCGAAGTCACGATTCCCATGAAGGGCTTGTCGGAATTTTTGAGAGCCGAGTGAATGATGTGCAGATGCCGCTTGGGAACCGGAATTTCCATGGGCTCGCAAATTATGGAACTGGAGGAATGCAGGGCAGGCGACATATAGGCCAGCTTGTGAAGATTGTTGAGATCGGCAAGCGATCCATAACGCCGTTCGCCATCAAGCCCGCGCACATAAGGCGCGCCATACATCGGCACAAATATGGTGTTCTTGCCCCCCACCTTTACGGTGCGTTCCGAATTGCGGGCATTCAAAGTGAATTCCGCTGGCACCTTTGCTACAAGGTCCATCAGCAGTGCGCGGTCAATCCGAACCCGCGCGCCCGTAACATCGGCCCCTGCGGCCTTCCACATGGAAATGGCCTCATCATCGCGGAACTCGCAGCCGACTTCTTCTAGAATTTTCATGGACTCATCGTGAATGAGTTCCACCGCCTCGTCGGGCACCATCTGGTAGGTTGGAATGCTGCGTACAAGCGTAGGAAACGACGCCATGGGAACCGCACGCAAGGCTCTCCGGCCTTCGCGCCCGCCGCTCCGC
>CAZHCO010000108.1:0-6152 GCA_964530965.1 uncultured Aestuariivirga sp.
CTCCCAGTGGTGCAATGATTGCACCTGCAACATTAAGCGCCGTAATGGTTTCAATGGCGCGGGATTCAACTTCCGGTCTTCCGTTCGAGCTCAGGACAAGTGCCAGGTAGCCCGCATCGGTTGCCTTCGTTTCAATGCGCCGGGCCAGCGTCATGTAAAACGGATCGGTGGGATCAGGCACGATCAGGCCGATGATTTTCGTCCTGCGCCGGTTGAGGTTTACCGCAAAAATGTTGGGGCGAAAACCAGTTTGCTTGAGGGTGGCTTCTATCTTTTTCCGGGTCTTGGCCCGAACCGAGGTGGGATCATGGAAAAACTTCGATACCGTCGGCCGCGACAGGCCAACCGTAAGGGCAAATTCTTCCATGGTTCCGATTTTCTTTGGTCGCACGAGGCCCGTTCCCATAACTCGATACCTGCTTAGCAACGCCCCGCTAACTTTACAATGCATCAATGAAAATTGACGAGCGTAAAGAATTGAATTGACATCAATTTGTAAGGATAAGGCAATTTCAATCTGGCCAATGAAAGCTTCAGTATCTACTCCAGCAGAAAGAACTGGCCACGGAATCTAGGTATGCCGAGCGTGATAGCCCTCAGGCCAGTTTCGACAGCTTGCCCGTGCTTGGCGGCACCAATGTCTTGGGCGGGCGGGGCAGCTACATCGGCACCGTTGCCGGCGTCATCCTGATCACGCTGCTGCAATCGATTCTGTCGGTAATTCAGCCGCAACTGTTCTTTGCCGACCTCAGCTTCCGGGTGCCCGCCGAAGTCTTCCGCCAGATCGTTTTCGGTGTCGTCATCATAGCCATGCTTCTGCTATACGGGCGCGAACGGCTTCAACGCTGAGAACCGAGGTTTTTATGATTCCTGCCAATGCCTGCCTGGTTGCCCGTGTCTTCGTTCCCGACGTTGGCCCCTGTATAGCCCGCGTCGATGGTGAAAGCTTGGTGGATGTCACCGCCAACTTCCCCACCATGCGCGATCTCTGCGAAGAGAAGAATCCCGCAAGCGCCGTGCGCGCCGCCAAGGGGAACATACTCGGCAAAGTCACCGATATTCTGGCCAACGCCGCTCCCGACACCCGCAACAAAACCAAGCCTTGGCTTCTCACGCCAATTGATTTGCAAGGCATCAAGGCGGCGGGCGTCACCTTCGTCGTCTCCATGCTGGAGCGCGTGATCGAGGAAAAGGCCCGTGGCGATGCCAACGCGGCCATTTCAATCCGCTCCCACATCCGCGATCTCGTCGGCGATGACTTGCGCAAATTGAAGCCCGGTTCGCCCGAAGCAGCAGCATTGAAGGAAACGCTGATCAAGGCCGGCGCCTGGAGCCAGTATCTTGAAGTGGGCATTGGCCCCGATGCGGAAATTTTCACCAAGGGCCAGCCCATGTCGGCGGTGGGCTCCATGATGGATGTGGGCGTTCATCCCAAATCCACCTGGAACAACCCCGAACCCGAAGTTGTGCTCGTCGTTTCGTCAAAGGGAAACATCGTGGGTGCCAGTCTCGGCAATGACGTGAACCTCCGGGACGTCGAAGGCCGCTCGGCGCTTCTCCTGGGCAAAGCCAAAGACAACAACGCCGCAACTGCCATCGGCCCCTTCGTAAGATTGTTCGACGACAGCTTCACCCTCGACACCGTGCGCAAGATGGACCTCTCACTCACCGTTGAGGGATCCGATGGATTCAAAATGACAGGCCGCTCATCGATCGCCCAAATCAGCCGCGATCCCGCCGATCTCGTAAGCCAAACCATCAACGCCCATCACCACTATCCCGATGGCTTTGTGCTTTTCCTTGGCACCATGTTCGCGCCAAGCGATGACCGCGATGTTCCCGGCCGCGGTTTCACCCACAAGACCGGCGACATCGTGACGATTGCAACAGCGGAACTGGGCGCATTGGTCAACCGCGTTGTGCCGACCGACAAAGCTGAGCCTTGGACTTTTGGCGCCGCAGAACTCATGCGAAACCTTGCCGGGCGCGGGCTGCTCTGACTCCATCAACTCGCCCATGTTCAATGCATTGATCCCGCCGATATTCCGCGCTTCCGCGAATTGGGTGTGGTTGCCAATATTCAAACCCTGTGGGCCCGCCATGAGCCATCAGTAACCGATGTCGCCTTGCCGATGGTGGGGGAGGAGCGCGGCAAGTGGATGTATGCCTTCCGCTCGCTCATCGATGCGGGTGCGCCCTATGCCATTTCCAGCGATTGGGGCGTCTCAACCCTCAATCCATTCCCGATCATGGAAACCGCCATCACCAGCCAACCCCCGCGCAAGAAAGGTGACCATCCCATATTCCTGCCCGAGCAACGCATGACCCGCGAGGAATGTGTGAAAGGCTATACGACCTTTGCCGCCGAGGCCGCCTGGCGCGCCCGGGACACGGGTTCCCTGAGCCCCGGCAAATACGCCGATCTCATCATTCTCGATCGCGATATTTTCACCTGTAATGTCTATGATATCGGTGATACGGAAGTGCTGCTCACGCTCCTGGGCGGCAAAGAAGTTCATCGCTCCGACAATTTTAGGTCATGATCATGCTCGAAGATATCCGTGGAAAAGCCGTTCTCGTCACCGGGGCCAGCACCGGCATCGGCGCCGCCGCCGCCCTTGAATTTGGCAGGCTCGGCGCAAGCGTTGCGGTTCACTACAATAAGAACGCCGAAGCCGCGGAAGCCGTTTGCGCCGCCATCAAAAAGCTTGGCGGCAAAGCCGTCGCCATCGGTGGTGACCTCGGCGTTGCAGGCACCGCTAAGCGTGTTGTCGAAGAGGCCGCAAAGCAGCTGGGCCGTCTTGACATTTTGCTGAACAACGCAGGCGCGATGATCAGAAGGTCACCCTTCCTCGAGCTTGATGCCGATCTCTACGACGCCGCCATGAATCTGAATGTAAGGTCGGTCATCGAAGCCTCCCAGGCCGCCGTCCCCCACATGGAAAAGCAGGGCGGCGGTGCCATCATCAACGTGGGCTCCATTGCGGGCAGCGATGGCGGCGGCCCGGGCTCCGGCCACTACGCCTGCGCCAAGGCCTATGTCCATAATCTCACCCGCCATATGGCCCGCGATTTGGCCGCCCGCAAAATCCGGGTAAATGCCATTTCTCCCGGCGTGATCGAAACCGCCTTCCACGCCACCACCCCGCCTGAGCGCATGGAAGCAATGAAAAAGGCGGTGCCCATGGGCCGTGCCGGAACCCCCGAGGATTGCGTTGGCCCCATCCTGTTCCTCGCATCTGCCACAATGGGAGGCTACGTTACCGGCCAAATCCTTCAGGTTAATGGCGGCCAGTTCATGCCTTGAGCCTTGGGGTCAATTCAGCTTAGAAGGGGCCATGTCCCACATCCTCGACCCTAAAGCGTTCCGCTCAGCCCTTGGAACATTCGCAACCGGCGTCACCGTCATGACTACGGTAACACCCGCTGGTGAAATGGTGGGCAACACTGCCAGTTCCTTCAATTCCGTCTCGCTCGATCCGCCGCTGGTTCTGTGGAGCCTGGCGCGAAATGCCTATAGTTTTGAGACCTACATGGCCGCCCAGTATTTCGCCGTGAATGTGCTGCGCGAGGGCCAGGATGATTTGTCGGCACGCTTTTCCAAATCCTCCGGCGACAAGTGGCGCAGCATTGACTACGAAGTCTGGGAAACCGGCTGCCCCATTCTGCCCAGCGCGCTCGCCATTTTTGAATGCAAAAAACTCTTCACCTATGATGGCGGCGACCACACTATCTTTGTGGGCGAGGTCCTGAAATTTGATCACGATCCCAAGGGCAAGCCGCTTGTATTCTGGCGCGGCGGTTACCACCGGACGGTGGGCTAGATGTTTCTCTCGGTTTTTGAACTCTTCAAAATTGGCATTGGCCCCTCAAGCTCCCACACCGTGGGGCCCATGGTGGCAGCGCGCCGTTTCTTGAACAGCGCGGGCGCAGAACCACGAACCTACGCCGTGCGCCTCAACGTATCGCTCCATGGTTCACTGGCCTTCACCGGAAAAGGCCACGGCACCGACCGCGCCTGTATTTTGGGCCTCGCCGGGGAAGCCCCCGATGCCATTGAGCCGGATCGTGTTGATGCCATTGTCCAGGAAATGGCGGAGCGCAAGCAGATCACTCTTTCGAACGGCCAGCCCGTTTCCTTCAACCCAGCGAAAGATGTGATCTTCGATTATGGCCCAGCTCTTCCCGGCCACGCCAATGGCATGATCTTCAGCCTTCTTGACGAGAAGGGAACCAAGGTTTTCAGCGAAACCTATTATTCCATCGGCGGCGGTTTCGTGCAGACCGAAGCGGAAAGACTGGAATCAAAATCCCAGGACCGTGCCGCGGCAAAGCCCAAGCTTGCCGTGCCCTATCCCTTTTCAACCGCCCGGGAAATGCTGGAGATGGGCAAAGCCTCCGGCCTCTCCATCGCAGCAATGAAGCGCATCAATGAAATCAGTGCGATGTCCAATGAGGATTTGGACAAGGGACTTGATCGCATCTGGGCGGCCATGAACGCCTGCATGACGAGGGGCCTCGCCTTCGGCGGAAAACTTCCCGGCGGTTTGAATGTGAAACGCCGCGCCAGCGAAATCTATGCCAAGTTGAAGTCCGAACACGGCGACAATGCCATTCAGCCCCATCGCATCATGGATTTCCTCTCCGTCTATGCCATGGCGGTCAACGAGGAAAATGCCGCTGGCGGCAAAGTCGTCACTGCACCAACCAACGGCGCAGCCGGTGTGATGCCTGCCATCATCCGCTATTATCTCGATCATTGCCTTGATGCGAATGAGGCGGGTGTTCGCACACTATTGCTCGTCTCGTCGGCCATCGGCGGAATCATCAAGCACAATGCCTCCATCTCCGGCGCTGAAGTGGGCTGTCAGGGCGAAGTGGGTTCCGCTTCCGCGATGGCCGCCGCCGGACTATGCGCAGCCTTGGGCGGCACCAATGAACAGGTGGAAAACGCCGCTGAAATTGCCCTCGAACATCATCTCGGCATGACCTGCGATCCCGTTGGTGGTTTAGTCCAAGTGCCTTGTATCGAACGCAACGCCTTCGGTGCCGTGAAAGCAGTCACTGCAGCTTCGCTCGCGTTGCGTGGCGATGGCCACCACTTCATGCCGCTCGACAATTGCGTCGAAACCATGCGCCAGACCGGCATCGACATGAGCGACCGCTACAAGGAAACCTCAACCGGCGGCCTCGCCGTCAATGTAGTTGAGTGTTAGCTGCCTCAGTTAAGGAGCTTCAATAAACTCCACCCAGTTTGTCATGCCGGCAAACAAGCCCTCATCCGCCCTGTCGGGCACCTTCTCCCATCCTTCGGACGGGAGAAGGCAATAACCATTAAGCGCCTTCTCCCGTGCTCTTGCATGGGAGAAGGTGGCCGAAGGCCGGATGAGGGCCTCTTCAATCACAGATTCAATTGTCAATCAGCATCGGGCACGGCTTCGCCCGGGATGAAAACGGTTTGCCGTTCCCATCCGGGCGTTCCGCTAAATTAATCCGTAGACGGACGATTTCTGCTTATGGACAGCACTTCATGAAGTGTCGGGCTTCATTGCGTCAAAGGCGAGGCCGTGGCATTCGATGAGCACTTCATCGACGAGGTGAACCGGCTTCCTGCGGTGGCCGGGTGGAGGACCCGGCCTGAGCGGCGAGGTGAACTTCGGACTTGGCATGGCCTCCCTTCTCACCCGCCAGCGGGCGAGACGCCTGGCCTGGCGCGGCAGATCCTCAAGCGCCAGCTTGAGGGCCTGGAGCCTCCTTGTGAGGCGTTCGGCACCCACAAGGCCATCGGGCGGGGAAACGGGATCAGCCACGGGAGGGCGCGCTGGCCGCAGGGTATCATACGGGAAGAAATGGATGCGTGGGGGATTCCGCCTGAACTTTCTATGGTGTTGGCGCAGCTCAGCGAAGTTTTTCCGCGTATCGAAGAGCTGGAACGAGGGACGCCTGCTTCCGCCACCCTTCCCGATGGGTCCCACAGGCTTGGGCCGCGAAGGCGCAAGCTTCACCACAAGGCCGCGCGCCGCGATGATAATGAGGCGCCTGACGGCGGATTCGGCGGGCCAGAGCACGCGCAGCACGGCGCGGTGGAGGGGCTGCGGAATCCGCGAAACCGTGGCTTCACCTGCAAGCCCCAGCATGGCGAAAAGTTCCGC
>CAZHCO010000109.1:0-2986 GCA_964530965.1 uncultured Aestuariivirga sp.
GCAGAAACTAGAAGAGACCCTTGTAGTGTTGTTTTAGAAAAGCGGGCCGCCATCGAAGCATCTGAAGGCAAGATGCAATTGCAAACGCCTCACCTAGATAGCGGACTGGTCAATTCCATGATCTCTCAATTTGCGACCCACACATTCTGCCGCCTAAACTGCACTTTCACGGTTCTTTGCGAGAATCGACACGTTGGACTGCTCAGTGCAAGAAAAAAGTGTGAAGTCCGGTTCGGGTCAACATGAGACCAAGTGCAGCTGTCAAACCACGTCGGCTGTGCCTCTGCATGCAGACCAATTGTGTGAAAAAAGCGAACATTGCCGATTGAAAGTCCGCTCTGGCACGATAAGCGGACAAGCTGCGGCAAGGGCATGAGGTCTCAAACAGGCCAATAGCTGACTTGTGGACGCCAAGAGATAATGACAATCTCAATTTCAACAGGCTAATCACCGGATGGATGTTGGCAAAGGCAAGGAGGCGTCATTCATGTATTCGCGACCCATAGTTCCAATAGGTTTTGTCGTACCCCTGCGCTTAAATGGCGATGGTTTCTATTTGCGGATGCTCACTATTGACGATCTTGTCAAGGATTACGATGCCATAATAGCTTCGCGGGAGACGCTGCCTGGAATTATGCCGCCCGGTGACAGTTGGCCCGACGGGTTGACATTAGCCGAAAATCTCATCGACCTCGGCTGGCACCAGCGTGAATTTACGCTCCGCCACTCTTTCGCATACACAGTGATGGCACTAGACGAAAGTCAGTGTCTGGGTTGCTGCTATATTGATCCTAGCGACCGCCAAGGATTTGAAGTGATGGCGTCCTATTGGGCGCGTGGTGACCGATTGTCCGGCGGGCTTGAAGAAAGCCTCGGTCAGGCTTTTCGTGCCTGGCTCAAGCATGACTGGCCATTCCGCAACGTGGCCTTTCCCGGACGTGACATTCCATGGGACAAATGGATGTCGCTAATGCCTGCTTAGGGTCAACATGAGACCAAGGGCAGCTGTCAAACCATGTCAGCTGTGCCTCTGTATGCAGACCAGTTTTCTGAAAAAGCGGATGTTGTAAATTGAATGTCAGCTCTGCCACGATGAGCGGACTGGCTGCAGTAAGGGCACGAAGTCTCAAACGGGCCAGAAACGGACTTCTTAGATTTTCTCTGGACATGGCCGTCCGCTTTTCATCTTACACTTCACAAAGTCGTTGCGGCGGAGCCAACGCTTTCCGCACCATCGAATGTAAAAATCCCCCCTGTGGCATAGGCTGCCTCATCTGAAACAAGGTAAACATAGAGACCCGCAATCTCTTCTGGACGGCCGTGGCGGCGCATTGGAATGATATCATTCACCTTGCGCAACATCTCGGGACTGTACTCTGCATCTTGCATCGGTGTGGAGGTATAGCCAGGATTAATCGCATTCACCCGAACTTTAGGTGCAAGTTCGATGGCCATGGTGCGCATCATGGCAAGAACCGCGCCCTTGCTAGCGTTATAATCCGCATAATGTCGATAGCCCACCACACCGGCTGTGGAGGCCGTAATTAGGATGGCGCCACCGTCAGCTTTCATCATGTGGCGGGCCGCGAGCTGGCTTGGATAAAATACGCCGTGCACGTTGACCCGCATGACACGGTCGAAGTCGGCGCGATCAATTTCGAGAAAATCGCGTCTGATCGAGATACCCGCATTGCAGATCATGGTATCAAGACCACCAAGTGCAGCGAGCGACCGTGGGAAGGCGACATCAACTTCTGTTGGTTCTGCCACATCAACGCAGACGACATCTGAAAGTGTGGCAAGTTCCTTCTTTATGGCGCTGGCATTGTTCTTGTTGCGGCACCAGATGCAAACCTTGGCACCTTCATCGAGAAAACGCCTCGCGATGGCTGCTCCGATTCCGGTGGAGCCTCCTGTGATAATAACGCGTTTGCCAGCCAATCTTCCCAAGCACATTCTCCCTTTAAATCACATAACCCCGCGGCACCGGATCAAACATGTGCAAAATATGCTGTCCGCTGCGGCTTTTGATTGTTGCAGATTGTCCCGGCACAAGCGCATCAGTGACGGTGATATCGAGCCCCAGAACCCTGTAGACATCACGGAGTTTGCTTGCCCCCGGCGAAAACACCTCAATGTTTTCCAGGCTTCCACCACGCGGGGCTGTCTTTGCCGGGTGTTCGCTTCCCATCCAGTCAATGAAGAAAGGCACGAGCGCTCCAAAGCCATGATTGTGGATTCCAAAACATTTCCAGCCAAGCCAACTGCCACTCGGAAGGGTTCTCCCTCCTGTCACAAGGTCACTGCCGATTAGGCCTGCCGCTATTGCCTTGGTGCGTAGTTCGGCGATATCGACATCGCCAACCGCCCAATGATAAAGTCCGTGTCCGACGAGGCCCCGAACTTCTAGATCAAGGCTGGCCTCCGCTTGTGCAGGATCGCGGCCAAGGATTTCCAGATAGGTCGCGTCGGAAAGTGACAGGAGCCTGTTGCCAGTTCCTTCGCCGGGGTGAACACCGCCATAGGCCGAACTACAATCCATTCTTTCAGCAAAGTAACGTTCGCCTTCCGCAAGATCGGCACAATACCACACAAGATGATCAACCCGCATGTTCAAAAAAATTACACACTAAACAACGAGAGTCCATAGGCGCGACAATGAAGGCATTAGAGGCCATTCAGTCGTGCTGTTGATCTCTGCTCCGGTCAACATGAGACCAAGCGCAGTTGCCAATCCATGTCGGCTGTGCTCCTGCATGCAGACCAATTCTCTGAAAAAGCGGACATTGTAAATTGAATGTCAGCTCTGCTACGATGAGCGGACTGGCTGCAGCAAGGGCACGAAGTCTCAAACGGGCCATGAGCGGACCACGTGGCTGAATACACTTCTTCGCATTTGCAGTCTTTAGTTCCATCAAGACATCTTAATTCAACGTCCACTGCATCGGCGGCACGCCAAGGCAAAGGCCAAGCAGCTCCTGCCCGA
>CAZHCO010000110.1:0-2150 GCA_964530965.1 uncultured Aestuariivirga sp.
GCGGCCCGGGTTACGCGAGTTCCGCCGGGACATCCGGAAGGCTATCTCGAAGGCTTTGCCAATATCTACACGGAATTGGCGCGCGCCATCAAAGCCAGGCGCGCGGGTAAGAAGCCGGACAAGGATGTGCAATTTCCCGGCATTGAAGACGGCGTGGCTGGCATGGCCTTCATTGAGGCTTGCGTAAAGTCATCGGCCAAAAACGGGAAGTGGACGAAGGTTTAATGTTGCGACGCAACATCGCAGATTGAACTATTGTGCACTGCACTATTTTATGGCATAAGACCCATCTGCTTAAATTTAGCGCGATGGTGGTGAACATGACACTTGCGAATAATGTGATTGCTGGCCGTGACCAACGTATTGCCGATCTTGCCTACCGTATGTGGGAAGAAGATGGCCGCCCCGAGGGCCGCGCCGAAGCCCATTGGCTGCGCGCGGTTGTGTTGGTTGATGAGATGGCACCCATGACTCCGGCAAAGAAGAAAGCCTCTGCCTCAAAGACCCCGAAGACGAAATAGTTTTCCCTCCCAATCCTCCCCAACTCATCATGCCAGCACTTGACGCGGGCATCTTCTTTTTTTGGGACCGGCGATGGCCGTGTCGAACACGGCCATGATGAGGATTGGGATAATCCATATTTCGAATTTTTTTGATGAGCGTACCTCTTCCACTGAGCGATAAATGCCCTATAAGACCCGCGATCCCAAATTTTGGAAACGGAGATAGTAATGGCCAAGGTTCGTGTTGCAGTGAATGGTTTCGGTCGTATCGGGCGCAATATCGTGCGCGCGATCTTTGAATCGGGCCGCAAGGATATTGATGTTGTGGCCATCAATGATCTCGGCCCGGTGGAAACCAACGCCCATTTGTTGCGTTACGACAGCGTTCATGGCCGCTTTCCCCATGAGGTGAAGGTTGCCGGCGATATGATCAACATCGGCACGGAGAAATTCAAGGTCACTGCCGTCAAAGACCCATCGCAATTACCATGGAAAGAACTTGGCGTTGACATTGCCCTTGAATGCACCGGCATTTTCACGGCGAAGGACAAGGCTTCGGCGCATTTGACGGCCGGCGCCAAGCGTGTGCTGATCTCGGCTCCCGGCGAGAACTCTGATCTCACAGTTGTCTATGGTGTGAACCATGACAAGCTGACCAAGGACCACATCATCGTCTCTAACGCTTCGTGCACCACAAACTGCCTGGCGCCGGTTGCAAAAGTTTTGCATGATGCCATCGGCATCGACAAGGGCTTCATGACCACGATCCATGCCTATACGGGCGACCAGCCGACCCTTGATACTATGCATAAGGATCTGTATCGGGCGCGCGCTGCGGCCATGTCGATGATCCCGACATCGACGGGTGCTGCCAAGGCCATTGGCCTTGTAATTCCGGAACTTAAGGGCCGCCTAGACGGAACTTCGATCCGCGTGCCCACACCAAACGTTTCGTGTGTGGATTTCAAGTTTGTCGCCAAGCGTGCGACAACGGTTGAGGAAATCAATGCGGCAATCAAGGCGGCCGCCGAAGGCAAGCTCAAGGGCATTCTGGGCTTCACGCTGGAACCCAATGTTTCCATTGATTTCAACCACAATCCCAATTCCTCGACCTTCCATATGGACCAGACCAAGGTGATTGAAGGAACTCTGGTTCGCATCCTCACCTGGTATGACAATGAGTGGGGCTTTTCGAACCGGATGAGCGACACGGCTGCCGCCATGGGCAAATTGCTCTAAACGATGACGCGCCCCCTGATCATAGCGCCTTCCATCCTGGCCGCGGATTTTTCCAAGCTGGGTGATGAGGTGCGTGCCATCGATCAGGGCGGGGCCGAGTGGGTGCATGTCGATGTGATGGATGGGCATTTCGTGCCCAACATCACGTTTGGCGCGCCGGTCATGGCCTGCATTCGGCCTGTTACGAAGCGGGTGTTTGATGTACACCTGATGATTGCGCCAGCCGACCCCTATTTGGAGCAATTCGCCAAGGCTGGGGCTGATGTGATTACAGTTCATGCGGAAGCTGGCCCGCATTTGGACCGTTCGCTTCAAACAGTCCGTGCGTTTGGAAAGCGTGCTGGCGTTGCGCTCAATCCGGGAACACCCGCATCCGCCATTGCCCATGTTCTTGATCGTGTCGACCTC
>CAZHCO010000111.1:0-6917 GCA_964530965.1 uncultured Aestuariivirga sp.
GTGTTTATCAATCAGACGCTAATGGATTTGATACACGCACCTATTGGTATGATGACGGTCGCGAAGTCACCGTGTTTGACACACAGTTCGTTCCGGCCTTGGCAGAAGCCATGATCAGTGAGGTTCGCAAATCGACGAAGAATCCGATCACGCGCGTTGTCGTCACCCATCCCAACCCCGACAAGTTTAATGGCCTTTCAGTTCTGCACAAGCTGGGAGCAACCTCGATCGCTTCCAAAGCAACAGCGGATGCCATGAAGGGTGTGAATGACTATAAAGAGTATTTCTTTGTCAACATCGCCAAAGCCTTCACCAAGGAAACCTATCCGAAATTCGAAGAGGTCAAACAAACCTTTGAAGGACAGTTGGTGATAAAGCTGGAATCGGGTGAGACAATCACACTTGTTCAACTCAAGAATGCCGGCGTGTCTTCAACCCAGACTGTTGCACGCATTGATGCAACCGGCGACTTGATTGTGGGCGACCTTGTTCATCACAATGCCCATGCTTGGCTTGAAGGCGGGATCGTTGATGGCAAAACCAAGATTGACATCGCATCGTGGCTTGCGGCGCTTGATGAGTTGAAGGGCTTAGGTGGAAAGATCGTCCATGGAGGCCGCGGCGACGATGCTCCGGTTGATGCCGCTGTAGCCGACGAACAGCAATATCTCAAGGCAATGGACAGTCTTGTCACAAACTACGTGAAAGATTTGGGACCTCGCGCAAGTGAGCTCAAAGACCCTGCTAAGTCGGCGGAGCATTACAAAGCAATTCAAGCGCAAGCTGAGGCGGCATTTCCAAATCGAAAATTGTCATACCTTATTGGATATGGTGTTTACGGGCTGGTCAACAGCAAACTCTAACCCAGAAATAGCCTCGCGTGCTACATGGTGCGCGGGGCGAAGTCAGCTCCTGGCCCAATCCGGAAATACTACCCATCGCATTTGACAGCAGCTTACCCATCAAAAGCAGACTCCGGCAAACTGGCAATGGTTGGAAAACCCTAACGTCCGGTGGTATAAAGAATTGTCTCAAATCACTGGGCCGAGAACTGCTTACTTCACCAACAATACAAACGGCTCTTCGGTGGCGCGTTTGAGGAGCGCGTTGTACGTTTGGTAGACGCTGGAATCGGAATTAAACTTTCCGAACTGCAAGTCACCTTTCATATTCTTCACGGGAACAAAAACGATGGGGGTGGAAACGGGGATCAGCAAGGTCCCCCTGCCCGATTGAAGCGTGGTGAGCAGGCCAAACATTTCGCCGCCGATCATGGGGCGCGACAGGATGATCAGGCGGTATTGGCCCATTTTGTTGGTGACGAGATAGATGTAGCCGGACTGATGCGGGACCGAGACGGCGCCATCCTGCTTGAAGGCCGCGTCAAGCCGGTCAGATTCGCGGAACACGAGATGGGAGAGTGCCTTGTCCCAGTGAATTTCCGTGCGGTAGGCATAGGCCGATTGGGCATCGCTGAATGAGGGCCGCAGGGTCAGGTAATCGCCTTCGAGCCAGGACACGGCCGGGTGCGAATAGGACCCTAGGGATTCCGGGGCCAATTCCTGCTCGCCGTTGCTTGCGTGCCTGTGTTTGCGCAGGTGCAACTGAAGTGCTTCCTCAATGCGCACGACCGACGCCAGGGTGAAGGGCCGCGTTCCGGTAAGCGCCTTTTCCAGGGTGGAGAGGCTGATCTTGGCCTTGTCAGCCAGATGCTGGCGCGACAGCCTGCGGCGCGCCAGTTCCTCGCGCACCTGGGCGCCTATCACCTTGTTTTCTTCGGGGGAAAGATCGTCATCACTCATGGTGCCGTAACATTCCACACTTTCCCGCACATTTCCACCGGCGCGTGGCGGAATTCACCGGAAGAAAGATATTCTTCACCTTGGCGAAGCAGGCCTGTGTGGTTGTATCTAGTCAATCCGTGGCTTGGCAGTGGGGCTAGCCCTGGAGGAATAAGTGAATACCTATTTACGCGCCCGGAATTTCAAATCCCGTCTTGATATCATCGTTGCAATCTTTGGCCTGGCTCTCGTTCTTACGCTATCCATCTTTGGCCAGGCGCGGGCGGGCGAGACAAAGCTCGCCCTTGTGACTCCAAATGACGTGAAGGCGGGAAGCCTGCTGCTCAAATCGACGGAAGGCGCGAAGTATCTCGAAGCGCCACGGCTGGCCACGGATTTTAACGTCACGGTGTCCGGACCAACGGCCCGCACCATTGTAACCCAGCGCTTTGAAAATCCGGCGGACGGATTTGTGGAAGGCATCTATGTTTTCCCGCTGCCGGAGAATTCCGCCGTTGATACGCTGAAGATTATTGCGGGCAACCGGGTGATTATTGGCGAAGTGAAGGAACGGCAGGAAGCCAAGGTCATTTATGAAACGGCCAAGGCCAGTGGCCAGGCTGCGGCCTTGCTTGAGCAGGAACGGCCAAACCTCTTTACCAACTCGGTTGCCAATATCGGTCCCCATGAAACGGTGATCGTCCAGATCGAGTATCAGGAAACGGTGAAGCAGACTTCCGGCACTTTTTCTCTGCGCCTGCCGCTGGTGGTGGCACCGCGTTACATGCCAGCACCGATTGTCCAGTCGGTTGATTTTTCGAGCGACGGCTTTGGCGTGACGGTCAATGACCCGGTGCCGGACCGGAGCCGCATCAACCCGCCGGTTCTGGATCCCAGGAAATATGCGCCGGTTAACCCGACCACCATCTCGGTAACCCTGAATGCAGGTTTTGAGCTCGGCGAGGTGAAGAGCCTTTATCACGCAATCAAGACCGATCCCGCGAACCATATGATTACCCTGGCGGACGAAAATGTTCCGGCTGACAAGGATTTTGCGATTGAATGGCAAGCCGCCGGCACGGCCCCGCAGGCTGGCCTTTTCACGGAGACGGTGAATGGCAAGAATTACCTTCTGGGTTTTGTCACACCGCCCGTTGCCCCGGTAGCTGAGGTTTCCAAACCCCGCGAAACCATCTTCGTGATCGACAATTCCGGCTCGATGGAAGGACCATCCATGGTGCAGGCCAAGGACAGCCTGATCTATGGCCTGAGCCAGATGAAGCCCGGCGATCTCTTCAACGTCATCCGCTTTGATGACACTATGGACCAGTTATTCCCTGATGCCGTTTCTGCCGACAAGGAAAACATTGACCGGGCCATCGCCTTTGTGAGCCGACTCAACGCCAATGGCGGAACGGAAATGATCCCGCCCATGCGCGCCGCCCTGCAGGACACGCGGACATCCGACACGTCGCATCTGCGCCAGGTGGTGTTTCTGACCGATGGTGCCATCGGCAATGAAGAACAGCTTTTCGCAACGATAACGAAAGGCCTTGGCCGCAGCCGCGTGTTTATGGTGGGCATTGGTTCGGCGCCAAACTCCTATCTGATGACGCGTGCGGCTGAATTGGGTCGTGGCACGTTTACCCATATCGGCGAGGCTGCTGAAGTCACCGCACGGATGCAGGACCTGTTCAGCAAGATCGGCAGCCCGGTTGTCACCGAGCTCAAAGCTCAGCTTCTGGGCAATTCTGCCAGGATTACCCCTGACATGCTGCCTGACCTCTATCGCGGTGAACCCGTGCTGCTGATGGCGGAAGCCAAGGACCTGGGCGGCTCGCTGAAAATCAGCGGCAATATCGGCGCGCAGCCTTGGGAAGTGACGCTTCCGATTTCAAAAGCAGCGAAAGGCGATGGCATTTCCAAGCTCTGGGCCCGGCGCCGGATTGCCGACTTTGAAGTTGCCTCAACCCTTGGCACCCTGAGCTATGATGAGGCCAACAGGGGTATTCTTGCCATGGCTCTCACCCATCAAATCGTCTCAAGCCGGACCAGCCTTGTGGCGGTTGACAAGACGCCGAAGCGTCCGGCAGGTGAAAAGCTGACACGGGCCGATATTCCGCTCAATCTGCCAGCGGGCTGGAACTATGACTCGGTGTTCGGCAACGATAACCCCGCTGTCCAGCAGCGTGATGCGCAGTTGGAGTTCACGCAATTGGCCATGCTGCAGAAACCCGCCGCAGTGCCTGCCCTGCAACAAGTGATGCTGCCGCAAACGGCAACGCCAGCGGAACTTCTTGCCCTCATCGCCGGATTCCTGCTGGTTTTGAGTCTTGTATTGAGACTGGCCGCTTCCCCCCGCCAGTCCCTACGGCAGGCGTGACGTGTTCCCCGCCACGTTCACCCTGCCCCAACTGGGACCGGTGCGCCCGTCGCGCCGGTCCCTCCTCAATCTCCTGAGCGCCCTTTGCCTTGGGTTGTCCGTCGTTCTGTTTGGTCAATCGGCCTGGATTTTTGCCAAGGCCCAATTGGCGCAGGTTTTACTGGAGCGGGCCTTCAGCCAATCCATTTCATCGGGCGTTCCCGTCAAAGCCTGGGGCTGGGCCGATACCTGGCCCGTGGCGCGCCTTGAAATTTCCCGCATCCAAGCGAGCGCCATCGTTCTCCACGGCAGCAGCGGCGAGGCCCTGGCTTTTGGCCCCGCCCTTCTCAATGAAGCATCGCGTATCGGCGAGCGCGGCACCGCAGTCATTTCCGCCCACCGGGACACGCATTTTGCTTTTCTCAAAGATGTCGTGGCAGGTGACCGCATTTCGATCACGCGCGACGATGGCCTGGTATTCACCTACCGCGTGACGGGCACATCAATTGCCGATTGGAACAAGTCAGGCATTGACCGTCATGCGAGCGGCTTCAATCTGGTGCTCTCAACCTGCTACCCCTTCAACACCATCACCCCCGGCCCGATGCGCTATCTGGTTCAAGCGGAATTGGTGAATCACTAACGTCTTCTCCTGCGAAGCGGGAGAAGAAAGGGGCCCGTCCGGCGTAGCGCAGCGAAGACGGATGGGATAGATGAGGGCACTTCCACCTCGTTCCCCTCACCTCCCCACCGCGTTCCGCGGAGGGTCCCTTCCTCTCCCGCTTCGCGGGCGAGGACATTGCGCGCTGGAAATAACTCACAAGATTTTCTGGGATTACCTGTCCAGCTCCGGATAGTACTGATCCGTACGCCGCGCCCGTTCTTTTTCGCCGGCGAGGCAATCGGTTGGAGGCTCCGCTGCCGCGAAGATGAAACGACCCTTGCCATTCCCGTGCCCGCTCGCCGCCAATAGTTCGCGCAACAGCTTCATCCGGATTGCCTCGCCCAAATCACCGACGGACAGGACGGGCAATGCGAAGGCGCCTTCGCCGCCGATCACGCAATCGGCGAAGTAGCGGTCAAGCGTTGGAAAATTCTGCGCCGGGCTGATCAACACGGGAAGCCCGTTGATAACTATGCCCTCCGCCACGGCCGCATCACGTGCCACGGTCACCATGCCGCCAGCGTTGTTCGGCCCGTCGCCGGAAATGTCTATCACACGGCGCGTGCTGTCACCTTCGAACAGCCCTGCGCTGAACTGGAGCGCCGACGAGATGGACGTGCCGCGCAGGAATCGGGAGACGATCTGCCCCGCCAGTTCGTTGGCGAAGGCTTGCGCCGCCTCTGATCCATCAATCTCCCGCCAAGGCACGGCAAGTCGCTGCGCCCCCTCGCCCGCCCATTCCACATAGGCGAGCTTGATCTTTCCAAGTGGCCCGGCGCGCACCGCCGCCGCGAACTCCGGGCTGCGGATTGCCGCAAGGTAACCGTCGCGCTGCACCGCTTTTTCCCGCGCGTCGATCGAGCCCGAAACATCAACTGCCAATACCAGCTCGAGATCGACCACGACATCGCGGGCCTCGGCCTGCGAAAACGTCAGGATCGCGAGAAGGACAAAGCTTAGCGCGACACGATATAGGCCCATGGGATCCCTCAAAGTCCGCTTAAAGTGACATTCGCTTTGCCGTGGGCAGTTTCGCTAGAGGTCATAAAGACAATCCTTCCATCCCCAAGAGTCGCTGAAATTGAGGCCGCATCTTATCGCCCAGGCGAGAGCAAGCCACCTGATTCCAGCTGGAGTAGCGGCGCTTGGCGCGCAGCTGGTGTGCCGCTATTCCGGCAGGCCGGCCTTGCGCATTCCTTCCCTGAAGTGTTCCAAATCCCCGGAACCCCAGCTGGCAGAACGTTGCCCCGAAATCGTGAAATCCGGCTTCAACCGTAAAATCTCGGAGGCCGCTTGTGCCGCTTCGTCCATCCGCCCAAGTTGGGCGTAGCATGCGGCGAGGCGGGACAACACCCATGTCTCGGGTTGCGGTTTCCTCTTAAGTGCTTCAATCGCATCGCCGTAGCGGCGCGCCACATAGAGAACGCTGCCAAGATCAATCCAATACCATTCGGGATGATAGGGGTTGATCCGCATGGCCTCGCGGATATGGTCGAGTCCTTCTTCGACACGGCCAAGCTGCACAAGTACAGTACCGTATGTCATAAGGACGTTTGCGTCATTAGGATTCAGCGCGAGGGCTTGGAGATACTGTTGCTCTTCAGCCGTCACATCGCCGGTACAGAAATACACATTTCCCAGAATCCAGCGGCAGCGGGCATCGTCCGGCGCCATCTCCACCGCTTCCTGCGCCATAGCCTTGGATTTTTTCAGAATGTCCTTTGGCGTTGCGTCGTAGCCGTTGATCACAAGGTCAGCTAATGCGCGATAGGCGCGCGCAAGGGCATAATCCGGGTCGAGGTCCATCGCCTGCTGAAAAAGCTCTACGGCGCGCTGGTTGTCGCCAGCGCCATAGCTGCGCAAATGCTTGATGCCACGGAGCACACATTCGTAAGCGGCAAGTGTCGGCTTGCGGCGGCTCTGCTCAAGGAGAGAACTCTCGACCCGGCTGTGCAGGGTCGCGATGATTGCCTTGCTGATTTTCTCGGGAATTCCGGGCACATCGTCCGCGGCGCAATCGAATGCGTCGCCCCACTGTTGCGTCCGTGCCGCCGCGTTGACAAGGCGAACTGTAATACGAATGCGATCGCTGATGCGCTGCAGACTGCCC
>CAZHCO010000112.1:0-1003 GCA_964530965.1 uncultured Aestuariivirga sp.
CCGAGGGTGACCTTCACCGCGTTAGCGAGAATGTCAACGCCGCGGAGCATTCGCTCGCGGGCTTCGCCGCCGAAGCGGACTTCTTTTGCAGCCATTTAAGTGTTCCTCTGTTGTCATATTGATAACTTACTCCTAATTGGAGTGACGACTATGCCGCCTTCTTGAAAGCTGACCTGTCTTCCAGCACGCCCATGATGTCGGACTCTTTCATGATCAGCAGCTCATCGCCGTCGATCTTGACCTCGGTGCCTGACCATTTGCCGAAGAGGACGGTGTCGCCCTTCTTCACATCGAGCGGAACCAGTTTGCCGCTTTCATCGCGGGCCCCTGGGCCTACGGCGATAATTTTGCCCTGCATCGGCTTCTCTTGCGCCGTTTCTGGGATGATGATGCCACCCTTTGTCTTGGTGTCTTCTTCGACACGCTTGACCATCACGCGGTCGTGTAGAGGACGGAATTTCATGGGATAACTCCTTCTTTGCTCTGAATTTTGGGTTGTTTGGCCGGTTTCCTCGGCGGGTGCCGACCTCTTTTAGCACTCCAGTCTTTAGAGTGCTAACGAAATCGAAATGGGTTCAGCCCCGACCACCGTCAAGGTGCTCGATGCAAAATTTTCTTCGCCCATTTTCAAGTCAAATGTGGGGCCTTGCCGCCGCCACCGCGGGCAGCAACTGCCAATACCTGGCAGCAGTCTTTGATTATGGCTGCTAGCACATTGATTTTAAACACTGTTTAATCCCTTAAGTGTTGACTGGCGCCTATGTCTCCGACCTTGATTCGGAGACACTCATGGCACAGGAGAGCCAACATGGGCGCGAGAGATTTTGAAAGTCAGTTGCGGGGATTGCGTCTTACAACGGCAGAAATCACCTACCGCATGCCGGACTTCCGGGACATCATGCAGATCTATATCTGGCAGGACTACGACCTGGCGCCAAGGTTTCCGAAACTGATCAAGTTCCTGGATTTCTGGTCGCATAATCTGGATGGACCCCTTGCCACC
>CAZHCO010000113.1:0-11227 GCA_964530965.1 uncultured Aestuariivirga sp.
CGCCGAGCTCGCCAACAACAAGCGAGCCAGCGTGGTCACCGCCGATGACGTGATGACGTCGTCGGGCTCGCTTCTCTCCGTCTTCATCCGCGAGCCGGAATTCCAAGGCCAGACCAAGGACAGGCTCGCCAGCGTTGAAGCGCTCCGCATTGTGGAAAACGCCGTGCGCGATCATTTCGACCATGGGCTCACCGGCCACCCCGCGCAAGCAGACCGCCTGCTCGACTGGATTATCGAGCGCGCCGATGAGCGCATCAGGCGAAGGGCCGAAAAGGAAGTGGGCCGCAAGACGGCGGTGCGGAAGCTCAGGCTTCCCGGCAAGCTCGCCGATTGCTCCGCCACCCAGGCGGAAGGCTCAGAGCTGTTTATCGTGGAAGGCGATAGTGCAGGGGGCTCCGCCAAGCAGGGGCGCAACCGCGTCAATCAGGCCATCCTCCCCTTGCGCGGCAAAATCCTCAACGTGGCCAGCGCCACCAAGGACAAACTCGCAGGCAACCAGCAAATCTCAGACCTTATCCAGGCTCTTGGCGCTGGCACCGGCACATCCTACCGCGAGGAAGACCTGCGCTACGACAAGGTCATCATCATGACCGACGCCGACGTGGACGGCGCCCACATCGCCTCGCTACTCATCACGTTTTTCTACCGCCAGATGCCGCTGCTCATCGACCAAGGCCATCTCTATCTCGCCGTGCCGCCGCTCTACAAGTTGGCGCAGGGGGCGAAGACCATCTATGCGCGCAACGATCAGCACAAAGAGGAGTTGCTGAAAGGCGAGATGGGTGGACGCGGCAAGGTGGAAGTCAGCCGTTTCAAAGGCCTCGGTGAAATGATGGCGTCGCAATTGAAAGAAACCACCATGGACCCGGCCAAACGCCTCTTGCTGCAGGTAACGCTCTCCGACGCCGAACGCACCTCAACCGCCAAAATCGTCGAACAGCTCATGGGCAACAAACCCGAAGAACGCTTCAACTTCATATCGGAGCGGGCGGAGTTTGTGAGCGAGGAGGGATTGGATATTTAGGGAGCAACACCGACTAGCACCAATGGAACTCCCGGTACGCCACGACCTTCGCGAATAAGATTATAGAGCTCCTTTTCGTACCAAGGCACGCCAGTTGACATTGCTCTTTCTCTCTTCCCGCTATCCTTCAACGTTGATGCAGAAAGCGACTTCATAGGCACAATCTCAACACCTACATCAATTACATCGCCGACATAAAAAGCGAGATGCTTTACTAACAGATCATACGCAACAGCAAAATATTTCCCGAACGGTACTTCGACAGCAACACGGTCCTTTACAAAATCCGTTTGATTAAAGGAAAGTGTTCCATCTTTGCCGGCCGCACGAATTTCTTTGATTTGTTCGTCTGGTGTTAGATTTAGAGTCTTTCTGATAAGTTTTGCATCGCCGGTTACCCAAAACGATGCCCTTCGTGATTTCCAATCACGAGCCTTAAAAGCAATCTCCATTGCTAAATTGAGTTCCTTTGGGGAAAAGAGTTTTGCACCTTTCATTGTTTTTTCGTTTGAAATTTTAGTCCTGAATGCCTCAGCATCTACACTATGAATTACTTCCTCAATTTCTTTCCACAGTTTATGGCGATGATACTGCAAGAACTCAAATCCATTGAGGTGAGAATAATAAGCCGCAATCTTCATTTGTGTCCGCCATTTGGAAGCGCGGGATCATAGACTGGCTTGTTCATCGGCCGTGTCTTCAGCACCCGACGGTGCAAATCAGCAACACGTTGTTCAGCAATATCCACATACTTCCTGACAACATCGCAGCCAAACCCATGCCGTCCATGTTTCACAGCAGCAACGACTGACGATCCCACACCCATGTAAGGGTCGAAAACACTGTCGCCTTCATTTGTTAGTGATAGAACAAGCCGTTCCACGAGTTCGACCGGAAACTGGCATGGGTGAATCGTTTTTTCGACGTGGTTGTTCTTAACATTTGGAAAGACCCACACATCGCTGGGATTCTTGCCAAGCGGGTTGCCTGAAAGCTGTCCAGCCTTCGGCCCCTTGAAATGCTTCTTACTGGGGTACTTTGATGGCACTCGGATCGGATCAAGGTTAAAAGTGTAATCATCGGACTTGGAAAACCATACTATGGTTTCATATCTGCCAGACAACCTCTTGGAACAATGCAATCCATGTTCGAAATGCCAGATGACTCGGTTTCTCAACTTTAGGCCATGCTGCTTGAAAATCGGATACAGCACAGTGTCGAGTGGCACGACCTCACCCTTATCAACATGATTGCCAACCTGCCAGCAAATTGATCCTTGAGGATGCAAAAGTCTCACACATTCTGCAATAACCTTGGCTTGGTTTTCGAGATACACCTCCAGGCTCGAACGTTTCTCGTAGGACTTTCCAATGTTGTAGGGTAGCGAAGTGACGATCAGCTTCATTGAATTGCTGCGCAACGAGACCATGAATTCTAGATTATCGGCAGCAGCCATAAGTGCCTGCGCCTTGAAAGGCGAGACATTCCCTTTTGCTTCGGGAATTGGCTGCTTCTGTACGGGTTGTCGAGCTGTTCTTTGAATCTGCATGAGGAGCCATCGTGAATGTAATCGGCGATTTTCCATGTGACCCTGCCGAAAACTTTGATTCTTTCATAGGATGAATTATCGTTCACTGTATGTTCCTTTGTGGAAAGTGTCAACAACCCCACTCAGCTGGCTGTCAAATTCTTGCTTGAAACACCAAACCTGCACGACAAGTTCCACTTGCAACATCTGTAACATGTGCTACATGAGGTCTATGAAATCAGCCATCCGCAAAATCGAACCAGTCTCGTCCCATGGTCTCGTCCGCATTCCCAAGCGTCTTGACGACCAGCTAACGCGCATTGCTGCCCGCACGGGACGGGCTAAGGCCTATTACGCGACTAAGGCCCTTGAGCGTTACCTCGAAGACATGGAAGATCACCTTCTTGCTGCCGCGGCACTTGAAGAAATGGCCGCGAAGGGAAAAAAGAGGGGGAAAAGTCTTGGGACAGTCGCCAAGCGGCTCGGTCTGGAAGATAAGCTTTAGTCCGGCCGCTGAGCGCGCGTTGGGCAAGCTCGACAAAACGGCCCAAGGCGAAATCATCCAGTATCTCAGCAAACGAATTGCAACGTCAGAAAACCCGCGCCGCTTTGGCAAGGCGTTGACTCACGGACTTGCGGGCCTCTGGCGTTACCGCGTTCGAGATTTTCGTATCATCTGTCGTATCGATGATGCCGAGATCACTGTTCTGGTACTGGGAATAGGCCACCGCAAGGAGATCTACCGCTGAAAAAAGGACTTTTCCGCAACCCCCTCCCATTTTTGCCATGAGTTCCTATATAATCCCCTCCATGGCGCAAAAAGATTCACATAAGGATAGGGACGGTGGCCAGGTTGGGGTCATCACCCGCACCGAGCCCAAGACCAAGAAGCCGAGCCTCTACAAGGTGCTGCTCCTCAATGACGACTACACGCCCATGGAATTCGTCGTCCATGTGCTGCAGGTGTTTTTTGCGAAGTCGGCCGAGGAAGCCACCCGCATCATGCTCCATGTCCACCAGAAGGGCGTGGGCGTCTGCGGCGTCTATACCTTTGAGATTGCCGAGACAAAAGTCACCCAGGTGATGGATTTTTCCAAGAAGCACCAGCAGCCCCTGCAATGCACCATGGAAAAAGAATAGGGGCACCGTTAATTAGCGCCCCTGCAGCAGCGTTTGTAGCGACTTAGAAGCGGCCTATCATCACGTCATCGCGGGTAAGCCCGATGTCGCGCAGCAGGTGGTCGTCGAGGCCGAGCAAAAGCGTGCGCGCGGCGGAACGGGCCCGAACCCGGCGCATGCCCTTCAGGGCGTCCTGAACGAATGAGAATGTCGATACGGGGGTACGATTGGTAAGGGTCGTAGCGGTCATGATTTCAAGATCCTGTTTTAGTGTTTCAATGAAAAAGGGGCGCCATTTACTGGCGGCCCCTGTCGCCGATTAATTCGGGTTTAGAAGTCGCCGTTCAGAACATCGAGGCGGGTCAGGCCGATGTCGCGCAGCAGGTGATCGTCAAGGCCAAGCAAGTGCTTGCGCTGGGCGGTGCGCACCCGGTTGCGGCGCAGGCCTTCGAGGGCGTCCTGAACGAAGCTGAAAGTGGTTACTTCGGCGCGGTTGTTAAAGGTAAGGGCGGTCATGATTCTGTAGTTTCCTCTGTCTGGTTTTTTTCAATGGCGCGCTTAATGATTGATTCACCCTGAAATGAACCTGAACCGACCGTTCATTTTCGGTTCATCCGCGAAAAACCTGCGTTAAATCTATTTTTATGCAGCCTCTCCCCAAAATCGCAAAAATGCCTATATAATGAAGTCCAAATCAGTCAGTTCGTGCGGGCGCCTCGGCGAGAAGGGCAAAACCTGCAGGAACCAGAAGGAGCAAGCCGTGCCCACGTTTTCACGCAGTCTTGAGAAAGCCCTCCACCGCGCCTTGGCTTTTGCCAATGAGCGCCACCACGAGTTTGCCACGTTGGAACACCTGCTTCTGTCACTCATTGAGGACAAGGACGCGGTTGCCGTCATGCGCGCCTGCAACGTGAATGTGGATGAACTGCGCAACAGCCTGACGAACTATGTTGACACGGAACTGGCCAACCTGATTTCCGATGACGTTCTGGAATCAAAACCGACGGCTGGCTTCCAGCGGGTCATCCAGCGCGCCGTCATCCATGTGCAATCCTCCGGCCGCGAGGAGGTGACGGGTGCCAACGTGCTGGTTGCCATCTTTGCCGAGCGTGAAAGCCACGCCGCCTTCTTCCTCCAGGAACAGGACATGACCCGCTATGACGCGGTGAATTACATCTCCCATGGCATTGCCAAGCGGGCAGGGATGAATGAAGCCCGGCCCGTGCGCGGCGTTGACCAGGAACAGCAAACCGGTCCCGGCGGTGGCGAGGGCGACGGTGCCGATGGCGGGGGCAAGAAGAAGGGCGATGCTGATGCGCTTGAGGCCTATTGCATTGACCTGAACAAGAAAGCCGCCGACGGCAAGATCGATCCGCTCATTGGCCGCGAGAACGAAGTCAACCGCACCATTCAAATTCTTTGCCGCCGCCAGAAGAATAACCCGCTCTTCGTGGGCGATCCCGGCGTGGGTAAAACGGCAATCGCCGAAGGCCTCGCCCGCAAGATCATCAATGGCGAAGTACCAGATGTCTTGAAGGGCTGCACCATCTACATGCTCGACATGGGCGTCCTGCTCGCCGGCACCCGCTATCGTGGTGATTTTGAGGAACGCCTCAAGGCCGTGATCAAGGAAATCGAAGCCCGTCCCGGCGCCATCATGTTCATCGATGAGATTCACACCGTGATTGGCGCGGGCGCCACCTCTGGCGGCGCCATGGATGCCTCCAACCTGCTGAAGCCTGCTTTGGCGGGCGGCAATCTCCGCTGCATGGGGTCCACCACCTACAAGGAATACCGCCAGCATTTCGAGAAGGACAGGGCGCTGGTGCGCCGCTTCCAGAAGATCGACGTGAACGAGCCTTCGCTGCCCGATGCCATCGCCATCCTCAAGGGCCTCAAGCCCTACTACGAGGAGTTTCACAAAGTCTCCTACACCAATGAGGCCATCGAAAGCGCCGTGCAATTGTCGTCGCGCTATATCAACGACCGCAAATTGCCCGACAAGGCCATCGACGTGATCGATGAAACCGGCGCGTCCCTGATGCTGGTGGCCGAAGCCAAGCGCAAGAAGGTGATCGACGTGGCCGATATCGAAGCCACCATCGCCACCATGGCGCGCATTCCAGCCAAGACCGTATCGAAGGACGATGCCACGGTTCTGAAGAACTTGAGCGTCGAATTGAAGCGGCTGGTCTTCGGCCAGGACAAGGCCATCGAAGCCCTGACCTCGGCCATCAAGCTGGCGCGCGCCGGCTTGCGCGAGCCGGAAAAGCCCATCGGCTCCTATCTCTTCTCCGGCCCCACGGGCGTCGGCAAAACCGAAGTGGCCAAGCGCCTGGCGGAAGTCTTGGGCGTCCACATGCTGCGCTTTGACATGTCGGAATACATGGAGCGCCACAGCGTTTCTCGTCTCATCGGTGCCCCTCCGGGCTATGTGGGCTTTGACCAGGGCGGTTTGCTCACCGATGGCATTGACCAGCATCCGCACTGCGTGCTGCTGCTTGATGAAATCGAAAAGGCCCACCCCGATCTCTTTAATATCTTGTTGCAGGTCATGGACCACGGCAAGCTCACCGACCACAACGGCAAGTCGGTCGACTTCCGCAATGTCATTCTGGTGATGACCACCAATGCCGGGGCTCAGGACATGGCCCGCGCCGCAATCGGGTTCGGCAGTTCCGTGCGCGAAGGTGATGACAACGAGGCCATCATCCGCATGTTCACGCCGGAGTTTCGCAACCGGCTTGATGCCACCATTGGCTTCAGCCACCTGCCGCCGGATATTGTGCGCAAGGTGGTGGAGAAATTCATCCTCCAGCTCGAAGCGCAATTGTCCGAGCGCCAGATCAACATCGAGATTTCAGTCGAGGCTGCCGATTGGTTGGCCAAGAAGGGCTACGACCAGCAAATGGGTGCGCGGCCTCTGGCTCGCGTCATCCAGGAACACATCAAGAAGCCGCTGGCCGAAGAAGTGCTCTTTGGCAAACTGACCAAAGGCGGCACCGTGCGCATTCTCCTGAAGGGTGATGAGTTGGCGTTCCAATATCTCGGCCGCGACGAGGAAAAATCCCTGCCCAAGCCGCCGGAGCGCAAATCGCTGCCACGCAACAAAGCCAAAGTTGAGGCAAAGAAAAAGCCGGTGGCAAAGAAGAAATAGCGTGTCGTCCACGCGCCTTGTGTTTCTGACCTCGCTAGCCATGCTAGCCTTTGCTGGCAATTCGTTGCTGTGCCGGGTGGCGCTCAAAAATACGGGCATTGACGCTGCGAGCTTCACTTCAATCCGGTTGATTTCGGCTGCTCTGACGCTTTGGCTGGTGGTGCGCGTGAGCAGCAAATCCAATTCTGGTCAGGGCAACTGGCCTTCGGCGCTGGCGCTGTTTGCCTACGCGGCAGGCTTTTCCTTTGCCTATATTAATCTCACCGCGGCAACGGGAGCCCTTCTGCTTTTTGGTGCGGTTCAGACAACGATGTCCGGATTTGGAATCTGGCGCGGCGAACGGTTGCTGAAACTGCAATTGTTCGGCCTGGTGCTGGCTCTGGGAGGGCTGATTGGCCTCACACTGCCGGGCCTTTCCGCGCCGCCACTCGCCAGTTCCCTGTTGATGATAGGGGCAGGCATCGCCTGGGGAATTTACTCCCTGCGCGGCAAAGGCGCCGGAGATCCCACTTTGGTGACTGCAGGCAATTTCCTGCGCACGGTTCCCATTACGTTAGCCCTCAGCATTCTGATGGCCGCACAAATCTCATGGGATAGCGCCGGAATTTTGTACGCAATTATGTCTGGCGCGGTAACGTCCGGAATGGGCTACGCCATCTGGTACAAGGCATTGCCCGCGTTGAAAGCCACGCAAGCGGCAACAGTGCAGCTCAGCGTTCCTGTCATCGCCGCCATTGGCGGCATTGTTCTGCTGGGTGAACCGTTGACCCTGCGCCTCGTGCTGGCTTCAATCGCGATCATTTCAGGAATTGCCCTGGTCATTCTCGAACGGAAGAAATCCCGCGGCGTGCAGCAAGGCGAAGGCTGAGACGAAAGCTGCTGCGAAGAAGAAATGACCTATGTCGATTCAATTCGGGAGGTCAAAGCAAGCGAGCGGCTGTATTTGACCATCTCTGATCGAATATAGTCGGCTTCAGCCTCATCAATTCCCGAAGCCATTATGATGCTCGATCTCCCATAGTCGAATGCGATACTGCTCGCATCTGGCAACGGACGCTCATATTTGCCTCTAAGCTTGTGTGCTACGGCTGGCGCGGTACGAAGTTTTGTAATGTCTTTAACTAAGTAAATTCGTTTCCTAAATGTGATCCCCAATACCTTGCGGCTGTGCTCCAACTGCGAAAGACTCAACGACATTAATTCTGTTCCAAAAGCCAGCCACAATGTTTGGTAAAGCGCGTAAGGGCCAGCTATGGTCCAAAGACATAACCAAACAAGGGTAAACACATTGCCGGCGAGCGGCGCAGTCTGAATTTTTTCGACAAATTGTGCACTTACGGTGTATTCGCCAATTGCCCACATGGTGAGCCAAAAAATCATAAACGGTATTACGAATCCGCGCGCCTTTACTGGGACCGCAATTTCGAGAACGCCGTCAACATTTTCAATTTCAGCACGTCCCGAGCCTGGTTGAACAACTGTCATGATGATGCCTCTGAAATTGATGCGCGTATCATCTCCGCCTGTTTCACCAGCACGCCATGATCCGCCATCTTGCCCGAATGGGGGCGGAGGGTCTGGCCTTCATTCAGCGGCAGGATGTGGAAATGGAGATGAAACACAGTCTGTCCCGCAGCCTGCTCATTGTACTGACGGACTTGCAAACCATCGGCATTGAAGGCGGCCTTGGCGGCACGCGCAACTTTTTGCACCGTGGCCATGAGCGTCGTTAAGGTCGAAAGCTCCGCATCCAGCAAATTGCGTGAACCCACTTTCGGAATGACTAGGCAATGTCCGTCCACTTGCGGCATCACATCCATGAAGGCCAGCGTGTGTTCATCCTCATATATTTTGTGGTTGGGAATTTCACCGCGCAGGATTTTCGCAAAGATATTGTTGGGGTCATAAGTCATGGGCATAGCTCCATATCAATCATCAGTTTCATGCCGAAAGGGCGAATGTTCCGCAAGCAAAGCTTGATCCTGATCGATGGCCCGCCGCTCCTGTTCCAGATATTCTCCGACAGCCCGTGCCAATCCGGGGTGGGCAAAATGGTGCAGGCTGTAGGTCTTTACCGGCAGATAGCCCCGCGCCAGCTTGTGCTGTCCCTGTGCGCCCGCCTCAACCCGCTTCAATTTGTGCTGGATGGCAAAATCTATGGCCTGATAATAACAGGCTTCAAAATGCAGAAAATCATGATGTTCAACGGTGCCCCAGTTGCGCCCATAGAGCGCTTCGGAGCCAATGAAATTCAGAGCCCCGGCAATGATACGTCCCGAGCGCCGCGCAAATATCAGCAGAATATGTTTGCCCATGCTGGCGCTGGCCAGGCTGAAAAACTTCCGCGTCAGATAGGGCGATCCCCATTTCCGCGAGCCCGTTTCCATGTAGAAATCAAAGAACGCATCCCAATGGCTTTCGCGGAGGTCCTTGCCCGTGACCCAGTCAAAGCTGATGCCGGCATCGCGCACCGCCTGCCGCTCCTTGCGGATATTTTTGCGCTTAGCTGAAGAGAGGCTCGCAAGAAATTCATCGAAGGATTTGTAATCGTGATTTTGCCAGTGGAACTGAATATCCTGGCGTTGCAGCCATTGCTTCCTGTCGGCGTGCTGCCAGTCTCCTTCCGGCAGAAATGTGATATGAGCCGATGAGGCTTTCAACTCCGTGCAAACGGAAGCCAGACCCTTGGTCAGGAGTGCTCGCGTTTCAGCGCCAGAGGAAAACAATCGCGGACCGGTGACCGGTGTGAAAGGTACGGAAGTCTGCAATTTAGGATAATAGCGCCCACCGGCCCGGTGGAAAGCCTCGGCCCAGCCGTGATCAAAAACATACTCCCCTTGGCTGTGTGACTTCACGTAGCAAGGCGCTATGCCTTCAATCCCGCCTCTCGCATTTTCTATGACCAGATGCTCGGCCTTCCAACCTGTTTTGAGCGTGGCCGAACCGCTTTTCTCCAGCGCGCTAAAAAACTCATGGGCCACAAAAGGATTGAAGCCCGATGGATTGGCGCAGGCATTCCATTGATCTGCCGGAATTTCCATAACACTGTCGACTGTGCGAAGTTTCAAGGATTAAAGCCTTCAAAAGTAACCTGGTCGCAATAGCGCAGCGCCTGCGAAGCTTCCTCCTTTGAGCGCGCCGTCCAGCTGATCACCGGATGCCCCAGCTTGCGGATTTCCGTGACCGGTTCAAAAGGAAGGTCGCGCCAATTATAGGACACGAAATGCGGTTGCGTTTGGGAAAGATGGGAAAATGTCCGCATGGCGTAGCGCTTTGCCAGGGGCAGGGTGTTGTAAAAGGGATGCGTGGCGCGATCCGCCACAATGCCCCGCACTGTCTGAGGCGAGAGCTCGCGCAGGCAGGCAACCAGGCCGGGGTCAAATGACATCAGGCAACAAGGTCCGTCATAACTTTCAAGAATCTGCAATGCTCGTTTCACCAACGTGTCATCGTCATCCCACAGGGACTTGAGTTCAATAACAAGGCTGGAGCGCCCATCAACCTGTTCCAGCAGTTCCGCCAAAGTCTGCATGCGGTCCGTAGTTGACTTCAGTTTCACACGCTTCAATTCCTTGGCCGTGAGCGCTTTAACCGGGCCGTTCGCCTCGGTAAGTCGGTCCAGATCATCATCATGAAAGACCATCGCCTCGCCATCGGCCGTCAATTGCACATCGCATTCAATGGCATAATTGCCCTTGATAGCCGCGGCAAAGGCACTTTCCGTATTCTCAATGATGCCCTTGCTCTTGGCATGCAGCCCGCGGTGCGCAATAGGCCGCGCCACAAGCCAGTCGAATTCACGCAGTTGCGGCGAAAAACGCATGCCTATTCAATTTCCGCAATGGCTTCGATCTCGACCGAGAGATTGAAGGGAAGCGCTGGCGCGCCAACAGCCGACCGCGCGTGACGGCCCTTGTCACCAAAAACTTCGACCATCAGATCCGATGCGCCATTGATGATCTTGGGTTGGTCGCCAAATGTTGGCGTGCAATTGACAAAGCCCAGAAGCTTCACAATGCGCTTCACACGGTCAAGATCGCCGCCGCAGGCATCGCGCAAATGGGCAATGACATTGATTGCGGTCAACCGTGCAGAGGCAATGGCGTCCTCAACCGAAAGCGTGTCGCCAACCTTGCCCGTATATTCGATCTTGCCGTCTCGCACGGCGCCTTGGCCGGATATGAACACAAGGTTTCCGGTCCTCACCCAAGGCACATAATTGGCGATCGGTTTTGCAGGTGTGGGGAGCGCAATGCCAAGTTCGGCAAGTCGTTTGTCGATCAATCTCATCTCATGCTCCTGTCAAAAGATCGCGAGGTTTCCCGCCTTTAAAAAATGCCTCCAAATTATCCACCGCCCGCATGCCCATGGCAATGCGCGTATTTTTCGTGGCACTGCC
>CAZHCO010000114.1:0-1005 GCA_964530965.1 uncultured Aestuariivirga sp.
AGCTCGAAGCCCCGCAGGTCCGATCCGGGCGCGTTCTCGGCCGGACGGGAGCGGCGCGGGTCGAAGGCGCCCGCCGGAGCGATCACGTCCCGGAGCCACGTCGCGTAGCCAGACGCCGCGACGCGGAAGGCGCGCCGCCGGACCGAAACAGCCGCCTCGATGGTGTCGGCCCGCACCGAGTCGAGTTCAGGGTTGCCGTCGAGCACCGGGATCCGGTAGTCCAGCTCCGCGAACGTCGGCGCGCGGAAGGCGCGGCCGTAGATCAGCTTGAAGTGCACTTCCCTGGGCAACGTGAACACGGCGGCGGCGCGTGGGCTCACGGTGCCGCCCAGGTCCGAGAAATGATCGAAGCGGAGCGAGCCGGTCAGCGAGATCTTGTCGTTGGGCGCGAAGATGTCCTGGGCGAAGGCGGAGAAGATGCTGCGGCCCTGGTCCGGACCGAGGCTCATGGAGATCGGCGGCGTGGGCAGGCCCGTGCCGAAATCGTAGTTCGTCTGGCTATCGAGGCCGAAGGCCGACTCGCGGCCCAGCTCCAGGCCAGCGGCGAGATGGTGCTTGTTCTGGCGGCGATCGACGGTGCCTTCGATGCCGTAGTGCCTGGAGTTGAGATTCTGGCTGACCGCGACGAGGCCCTCGGAGGCCGCTTCGCCGCCGTCCGGTGTCGGCACCTGGAAACCGGGGGGCAGCGGCTGCAGGAATTGGTTGATCTGGTTCTGCGTCCAGGTGGCGGTGACGCGCAACGTGCCCAGGTTGTCGACCGCCCGCTTCCAGCCCAGACTGCCCTGGATCTGACGATAGGACAGATCGTTCTGGCTCCCCAGCGCATCGGTCAGCCCGACGAAGCCGTCGGTGCGGACGTTGGCGATCCGCAGCGCTGCCTCCCACTGCTTCCAGCTGGCCCGGTAGTGCGTCTCGACCGAGCGGAAGCCTTCCGGCGCGCGCGCCGGAGCCAGCGACACGCCGAAGGCCGTCATCGAATCGCTCGGGACTCCGCGCCGGGCGCCG